>CAUVRW010000131.1:0-4066 GCA_963554425.1 uncultured Veillonella sp. | reverse complement strand
CCCATCCAATATGTCGACTTACTTTCACAGGCCATTGGTATTCCGCACCACCTTGCAATAAGGTTGTATATCGTTGTTGAATATAGAATTGACTTAGCAAGGCAACAATCGCAGCAAGAGCAAAGAAAATCCACTTTTGATATTTCATCGTTCTTCCTCCTTCATAGCTACCTCTGATTCTACCGTTTTAGTTTCTTCTGTCACTACTTGTGTTTCCATCGGTGTTTCCAAAGCTGATACATCTGCTACCTGCCGACGTGCTTGTCGAACACGTTGATTCATCGTAGCACGCTGTTTTCCTTTTCGCCATAAATAAATGGCATTAATTCCTAGTACAATGATACCTAGCACTAAGAAGGATACCCCTCGTTCTACAAAGGTAAAGCTAGGGTCAAAGAAACGAGCCCCAAACATAGCTATCAAAGTCAAAATGCTGCTATTTAATAAACTTACCTTTTTCACCAAAGTGCCACGAATAAACGTCCCTAAAGCTGCTACTAACACATAAGCATTAAATAAAATGGATGTCAAAATAGGAGTCGCTCCAGATACAGTGACAATATAACATCCAAAGACAACGAACGGAATTAGTCCAATACAGCTTTCAATACGTTTTGCCAATACCAAACGACGTAACACAAGAAATGCTACACCTAGGCTCAGTAACATACAAAGCCATAACCACCATACCATGCTGCTTTCACCGATGCGAATCCATGTACTGATGTACGTACCTTCCACAATGGTATACAGTAAGGCAATAGCACCTACCCCCTTACAAGGTAATGCTAGGAGGGTTATTTTCTTTTCTAATGTGCCTAGTCCATAAGTAACGGCGCCTAATACACTGATAAAAAATAGATTCATTTGCGGTTCATAGGTGGATAAGGTGAAAAATACTTCTCCAAAAATGGCACCTACAAATGCCCATGACACAGACACTAATAAAGGGTCTTTCACCTGTTGATACTGACCAAAACGACGTATATAATATGGCACTGCTACTAGTAACAGTCCACCTACGGCAGCCGGTCCTACCCACGCATTCAAAGGATGACTGGAGAAACTCCAGCCTAAGACGCCAATAAGGTACAAAATCATCCCCAACGCCGAATCTAGAATATAAATGATGGGCAAAGAACAACACAGGATAATCAACACATATAATCCCATGTGTTCCCCTGTATAATAGGTATCTGCCACTAATAAGGTTGACGTCGTTAAAATTGCCATATAGATGACTGTAATGGCCTCAGCAACCATACTCGCTGGCTTGGCTTTCCAAACACCGCCCCCTACAATGGCGATTGCCAGTAATAAAATGACTAATGACCAGTCAAAACGTCCATTCGGGGAAAATCCGTACCAATAGCCTGCAAAGAGCAAAATAATCCCCATCAAAATGAGCGCAGCGCCCCCTAACACTGTGATCAGTCGCGTCCAAGATGGCCCTTCTTTAGGAATAAAACCATACTTAGCTTGTAGTCGTTGGCTTTGTTCTTCTGAAATTAGACCTTCCTCACGCCATTGCTCAAGTTCTTCATGTAACCAACGTATATGTTTTATATTCATATATTTCTCCATAAAAAAAGGCTTTGCTCAGAGAACAAAGCCTTGTATCCTATTATTTAACAATTAATACTGGACATGTGGAATGACTAGTTACATAACTACTTACACTACCCATAAATAGGCCTTTCAAAGGTCCTAATCCACGGCTCCCCATAACAATTAAGTCTGCATCATATTTTTTAGCCACCGCTAATACAGCAGGTCCAGGAGACCCTACTTCAAAGACGCATTTTACTTTCATATCTGCTGGTACATCTTCTGCGACTTCGCTTAAGATTTTTTTACCAGTTTCTTCCATATCTTCCGCAATTTGTTCAGATACATAACCACCACTGATTGGAGTTTGGTCAAAGTTAGAAATTGCGGATACAATATTCGCTACATGCACCAAAATCAATTCCGCATCATTACGTTTTACAATTGCCAATGCATGTTCTAATGCTCTTTTACCATTTTCCGATCCATCTGCAGGAACAATTATTTTTTTATATTCCACCATAGTAAGACCTCCTCCGAATTGTTACTGTGCTACTATGTAACTTGTCTATATCACTAGAATTCGACATAGACTTGAAAATTCCTTTTCTTTACTCCTATTGTCTCACAAAATTCCAATCTTCGCAAATGAAACTTGCGTCACGATGATATCTTTATGGTGTTCTTTTGCAATATTGGCGCACGCTGAAAGCACAGCATAGTTTCTAAATCGAAGAGCAGGGCACAAAGTCTGCCTTCTATTTCTGAATTACTCGATAAAAGGAAGAGCCACACCTCTCCACAAACTGATACTCCGTTAGGTTTGCTCCGAGGTATGCCACGTTCTTCTTGGATTAGCATAATTCGGGTAAATACAAATATCATTTCATATACTAGAATCTATTTTCCTATGCCCTGCTCTTCATCCATGTACTAAACATAGATAATCAACATCGATACGTGCTTGCTGTGCTATATCGACTTTATCCTACCATTGCAAAAGAATACCTACAAGAGTATATCCTAACATTGCATTTCTAAGGAATGGAAAGAAAGATACCACTAAGGGATCTATTTCAAGGCCCTATATTCCTATTTTAATCGAATTAATGACAACAAGATAGCTCCGATGATTGGAGAGATAGATAGTGCCATTAACGCTGTTTGATAATTGCCTGTAGCCGTTAATACGGTAGACAAGATGATAGGTGCTGTGAGGGCTCCTATTTGGTTGAACAAGTTTACGAATCCTGCTGTGGTCCCTCTTAGTTCGGGTGGTGCCGCTTGTATAATGATAGCGTTGGTTAATGGACTATACATGAATGCCCCCATGCCTAAGAGAGGTGCTGTAATGTATAACATATCTGGATTACTTGTGTTCGCAAAGATTAATAAAGCTGGTGAGAATAGGAACATAACGATGGCCGCTAAATAGTTTCTTGGCAATGAAATTCTATCAGAAATGAATCCAATGGTCGGCTTTGCAATCACCGCAGCAATGCCATAGAGGCTCATGATAGCTCCCGCAAAGATAGGCGTCACATGCAATTGTTTCACCAAATACAAGTTAGCCCAGGTGGTAACACCCCAGGTGGTACCTGTTGCGAAAAATCCCATCACTGCTAACAATAAAATGTTCCGATTCGTTCCCACAAACTTTAAACTTTGTGCCAATGACATAGACTGTTGTTCTGTTCCTTGTGTTTCGGCTGTATGTTTATTTCTGAAAGCTTGTACTTCTTTCACAGTGAATAGAGCCAAGAAAAATACGATCAGTGGCAATAAAGCAGTCATCAAAAATGCCATTTGCCATCCATAGTGCACAGCTACAAATGGTGCATATCCATTGACCACAGTAATGCCAAAGGATGTACAGCTCATAAAGATACCTACCGCAGTACCACGTTGTTCTGCACTGAAATGCTCTCCAATGGCTTTCAAGCAAGCAGATTGCACTGGACCTGATACAATCCCCAATAAGAAACGCAATACTAAGCCATATTCATAACTTTGTACAGTGCTCATAAGACCTGTCACAATAGCCATAGCCACTAAGCTGCCTAGAATAGACTTGCGATAACCAAATCGATCTGCTAACAAGCCTCCTGGCAATACAGTCAATGCATACCCAAAATAGAAAGCGGTTAAATAAGACGTTCCTTGCTGTGCTGTAAAATGTAACGCTTCATTTACGATTGGCATCAACGATGACCAGGATAAGCGCATGACAAAACTTAATAAAAATGTTAACCACAAAGTCAGCAGTATACCTGTTTGTGTAAGAGTAAACCCCTTTTTCATGTAATACCTCCTATGGAATACCACAAACCTATTTATACAGATCTAATCTGCATAAAATTATAACATATGCACCTTAAATTCACATCTTTATTCTTTAATTATACTTTGACTGATTCTATGGTGTAAAGCTAGCATGACAGCATACTACAATAATTCATGCGTATCTCATAACACCTATTCTTCAGAGTATTTGAAAAAACTCTTCTAAAATAAGCAC
>CAUVRW010000130.1:0-4119 GCA_963554425.1 uncultured Veillonella sp. | reverse complement strand
TATCACAGATTATATATATCGTCTTTCACGGATTTTTTGAAAAAAATAAACGCTTTGTATAAAACAAAGCGAGTGCTATAATATAAATACCTAACGCATGAGGACTACCACTCCTCAACACGTTAGGTATCATCTTTTTTCATTCCTCAGATGAGCCTAACGCCGAACACACGTTGATGGCTCTCCTTTTCTTAACTACATTATATCACAAACTAGTATCTAGTCAATTTATATTCCATGTATTTTACATACCCAAAGGAGCAATTACCTATGAAAGATATCAACTTCTATGAACAACTACAACTCACATGTTCTCCACTTTCTACAACTGACTTCACACCAGATGAACTAGAAAAAATTCTCTTACAAGGGCTACAAGAAGCAGAAAATGGAAAAGTGCAATCTGCAGAGGAGTTTTTTGCTAGTTTATTAGGTGAACTGTAAGCTAACAGTTTTAACTAGATAATTCAATAAATACTCTTCACAAAAGGACCCCACAGGGTCCTTTTTGCATTTTCATATCTTTTATCGTTTGATATTATAGAACACATCGCTACCACGGTATTGCGCCGTTTCTGCCAACATGTCTTCAATGCGAAGTAGTTGATTGTATTTCGCTACGCGTTCGGAACGAGCTGGAGCACCAGTTTTAATTTGACCAGCGTTCACTGCTACTGCGATATCAGCAATTGTGGAATCTTCTGTTTCACCAGAACGGTGAGAGATAACAGCTGTATAGCCTGCACGTTTTGCCATTTCAATAGCATCGAACGTTTCTGTTAATGTGCCAATTTGGTTCACTTTGATTAAGATCGCATTCGCTGTATCTTCTTTGATACCACGGGACAAGCGTTCTGTGTTCGTTACGAATAAATCGTCACCTACTAATTGAACAGTTTTACCTAGGCGATCTGTTAATAATCTCCAGCCTTCCCAATCTTCTTCTGCTAAGCCATCTTCGATAGAGTAGATTGGATATTTTTCGCAAAGTTCTGCATAGTATTCTACCATTTCAGCAGCTGTTTTTACTTTGCCTTCACCAGCTAAGTGATACTTACCATCTTTGTAGAACTCAGAAGATGCCGCATCAATAGCAAAAACAATATCTTTACCTACTACAAGACCTGCTTTTTCAATAGCTTCTGTAATGACTTGTAATGCTTCTTCGTTGGAGCCTAAGTTAGGAGCAAAACCACCTTCGTCACCTACACCAGTTGCCAAGCCTTTTGCTTTCAATACAGATTTCAATGTATGGTATACTTCTGCACAATAGCGTAATGCTTCCATAAAGCTAGTAGCACCGATTGGCATAATCATGAACTCTTGAATATCCACGTTGTTATCTGCATGAGCCCCACCATTTAAAATGTTCATCATTGGTACTGGCAATTCTTTTGCATTTGTACCACCAAGATATTGGAACAATGGTAAATCATAGGATTCAGCCGCTGCACGAGCTACCGCCATAGATACACCTAAAATTGCATTGGCACCTAATTTTGCCTTATTAGGAGTACCATCTAATTCGATCATAATGCGGTCAATCGCCACTTGCTCAGACGCATCAAATCCTAAAATAGCGGGTCCAATAATGTCGTTCACGTTTGCTACCGCTTGCAATACGCCTTTACCTAAGTAACGAGGAGACTCACTATCACGCAATTCCACCGCTTCAAATTGACCAGTGGATGCTCCAGATGGAACCGCTGCACGACCAATCGTACCGTCTTCTAAATATACTTCTACTTCTACTGTTGGATTGCCACGGGAATCCATAATCTCGCTTGCGTATACATCAGTAATTACTGCCATTGTTACTTCTCCTTATTGTACTAACAAACTTTCACCACTCATGGCTTCAGGCTGCTCGATGCCACCTAATGCCAACATGGTTGGTGCTAAATCACATAGCCGACCTGGTCGCAAGGTCACACCCTCTGGGGCACCCACTAAAATGAGCGGCACCGGATTCGTAGTATGCGCCGTGTGTGGAATTTCTGTGGTATGGTCCACCATAACCTCAGAATTACCATGGTCTGCTGTAATTAATAATTGTCCATTCATATCTTGAATGGCTTTCACAATCTCTGAAAGTCCCTCATCGACGGCTAAAATCGCTTGTTTTGCGGCCTCAAAATCACCCGTATGGCCTACCATATCTGGGTTTGCATAATTCAAGATAATCATATCATACTCACCGCTACGAATAGCGGCTACTACCTTTTTCGTTACCTCTGGGGCACTCATTTCTGGTTGCAAATCATAGGTCGCCACCTTTGGAGATGGCACTAAGATTCTATCTTCTCCAGAGAATACATCTTCCTTACCACCATTGAAAAAGTATGTTACATGAGCATATTTCTCTGTTTCTGCAATGCGCAGTTGACGATAGCCCCCTTTGGATAACACTTCTCCTAAGGTATCTGTGAGGAGTTCTTTATCATATACCACAGGTACTGGCAAGTCTGCTTCGTATCGAGTCATGCTCGCCACATAGGAACCTTGCAATACTCGTTTCCGTTCAAATCCAGTGAACTTCGGATCCACCACAGCACGCACCAATTGGCGAGCTCGGTCAGGACGAAAGTTAAAGAATAAGATTGCATCGCCATCTTGCATACCTTCGTACCCTTCTACCACTGATGGAATGACAAATTCATCTGTCGTTTCCTCTGCATAACTGCGTTCCACCGCTTCATGAGCGCAAGCCACTGGAATACCACTACCACAGACCATGGCATTATACGCTAATTGCACCCGCTCCCAACGTTGGTCACGGTCCATACCATAATAACGTCCACCCACGGTAGCAATGGACCCTAAGCCCAATTCTTTACAATAGTGAGCAATGTCATCAATATAAGCCAATGCACTTTGTGGCGGTACATCACGACCATCTAAGAACGCATGGATATATACTGTTCCTACACCGGCATCCTTAGCACCACGAAGCAAGGCTTTCAAATGATCAATGTGGGAATGAACGCCACCGTCAGATAACAAACCCACTAAATGCAAGGCTTGCTGTTTTCCTTCTTCGTAGGCTTTCACCAAGGTGGGACGAGTGAATAAAGTCCTTTCTTCTGCTTCTTTTGTAATGCGCGTCAATTCTTGGTACACAATACGCCCTGCACCGATGTTCAAATGTCCTACTTCAGAGTTTCCCATTTGTCCATCCGGCAAACCCACCGCCATACCAGATGCTTCTAGTAAGGTATGAGGACACGTGTCCCACAGATCTAAAAATGTTCGGGGGTTCGCTTGCACCACCGCATTCGTTGGGTCTTGACCGTCCCCGATGCCGAATCCATCAAGGATAGTTAGCATCACTGGTCCTTTTAATTTTGCCATACTCTACCTCAAACCTATCTTAACAGGCCTCAATAATACCTGTAAAAGATTCTGCTTCCAAGGAAGCACCGCCCACTAACGCCCCATCTACATGGGTTTGGGCTAAAATATCTTTCGCATTCTCTGGTTTTACACTACCACCATAGAGAATACGTACTTGTTCTGCAATCTCAGGAGTATACATTGTGGCGATTTTCTCTCTAATACTTTGACATACTTCACCAGCTTGTTCCGCTGTAGCAGTACGCCCTGTACCAATGGCCCAAATCGGTTCATAGGCAATCACCACTTCCGTCATTTCTTCTGCAGGTACTCCATGCAATCCCATTTCTAACTGAGAATGAATGAACGCTACCGTTTCTCCACTTTCACGTTGGTTTAAGCTTTCACCTACGCAAAGAATAGGGCTCATACCATGTTGTAAGACAATGCGCACACGTTTATTCACACAACGATCCGCTTCTTTGAAGATAGAACGACGTTCAGAATGGCCCACAATCACGTAAGACACGCCTAAATCTGTCAACATCGAAGGAGATACTTCCCCTGTATAGGCACCAGATTCTTCGTGAAACACATTTTGAGCACCCACACGAACCTTCGTATCTTCCACTAAATCAGCTACGGTGCTGATGGCGGTAAACGGAGGACACACCACCACTTCACAGCTAGTATTCGCTACTAGTGTTTTCAATTGTTCTACGAATACCGTTGCTTCCGTATTCGTCATATGCATTTTCCAGTTTCCTGCAATGATCGGTTGTCGCA
>CAUVRW010000129.1:0-4122 GCA_963554425.1 uncultured Veillonella sp. | reverse complement strand
CCTTAGCATAGGTATAAATTTCTTGTAACAACCAATCTGTATAAAGTTGGCTATTAGCATAGGCCTCAATGCCTTCTGGATTTGGGCCTTGTTTCCATTTGCTGAACTCGTGAGGATATCTATCATTGTAGTAGATATGGCTACCCATAATATGAATGACGATGAAATTATTTTGGTTCTTTGGTACGTCTTTTAAAAGCGGCAACAAAGCACCATCATATTGATCGGAGAAGGCGTAGGATTCATGCGCCCATCGAGGGGTGTCACTAGCTTTCGCGATAAGGGAGATAGCAGTATCATATTCGCCATATACACCTTGGTTAGATAACCAAGAGGTATGATATCCAGCTTTTTTTGCCACATCGATAATAGTCGTAGCATCAAAGAACGGTTTATCATCATATTGATTGCGCTCAGTTAAGGCTCTTTCCAAAGTTGGTACTGTTTGTACATAGGAAGAGTAAGCGTGCTTAAAGACATTAAAGTTTGGGTTTTGATACAAGGAACCTTGCCATGGCGTATCATCATACGGGAAGTCTGGTGTGTACATTTTCATGTAATCTCTAGAAGAAGACTCACCAATCACTAAGATGACAGTACCCGGTGTTTTTTGTGCTGCTGTTTCTGTAGTGCTTAATTGTAATTGATTAAATACACTCACATGCTTATCGTTATAAGATTGCAACTCTTTCATATAAGCTCTTACTTCTAACCAGTTGCTGACGATATCGGTACGAGGGAATAAGTAATAGCCTCCATATACGATAAGTGCAATGGATACTATCCACTTCATGTCATTGTGATAGCGCTGAAAGAAAGAGGAAATAAATGTAGTAGGCTCATCATTTATTTGAGCTTTCACATTGGCGAAGTAGAAAAGACCAAGAATGATAGCGATGCCAACGATAGCTCCTCCGATGCCACCTACGCCGATGATGTTTTTCACAAAGCCTAAGGCTTCCTCAGGGTTCGTTTGGTATAGAGCCATCATGGTAGCTGGTGTAATGCAATGCCAAGTGGATAGGTAATAGCCAATTTGTCCAGCTGGGATTAACAGCAATAATACGTCAATCACACTATATAAGCCAGCCCATAGTTGTTTCCATTTGCCCCATTGGAACAGCCAATAGTGGGTGACACTAAGGCCACAGAAGAGAACGAGGCCGAAGAGAAAGTCATTGGCGAATTCGTAGAAGTAAAATGGTTTTTCATAAGACCAATGGAATAAGAGGGGAAATGTTAATGCCCAACTGATACCCACGATACCATGACCGATAAGATACCCTTTTGTAAAGGAATTACGAATAATCGATTGTAAGACGGTTAGACCTACAATAGTAGGAACGAATAAGGTAAGTACATCTTCTATGTCAAACCCTAAGGTTATAGGTTCGTAGATATAAAATAGTGCCACTGCGATGATAGTGGACACGATGGTATACAGTCCTAGCTGTTTCCATCTTTGACGATGCATATTGTCGCCTCTCTTTCTGGGTGTAGCAATTTTTGCCTATTTCATTTATAATACATATAGATACATACGTTGGTATGTCTATGTATTATTCTAACTGTTTCTAATAGGAAATGCAATTTTTTCATACAAGGTGTGGTGAAAGCCATACCTTTATTTTTGGTAGAAAGGAGTTTTCATGAATACCTACGATTTTAAACTAGATATTTTTGAAGGCCCTTTGGATCTTTTGTTGCATTTGATTGAAAAGAATCAGATTGATATATACGATATTCCTATTGTGCATATCACCTCACAATATATGGACATATTGAAAACTTGGAATCAATTCGATATTGCCTATAGTAGTGAGTTTTTAGTCATGGCTGCGACTTTGTTGCAGATTAAGTCACGCCTTTTGTTGCCTAAAGTCAATCATAAGGATGAAAGTGATACAGAAGATCCACGAGATGAGTTGGTGAATCGATTGGTAGAGTTCAAACGTATCAAAGAATTGACAGGTCTCTTAGAAGAACGTGTATCCGATGGTTCCTATGTATTCAATAGACCAGAAGAACTTAGCCAAGTGGGATTAGATCTTGTTTGCACTGTGGAGTGGGATGCTCTAGTGGCGTGCTTTCAGAAAGTGCAAGAAAGGTATCATCGTCCTGAGGTAGAAGCCCCTAAAGTCATGATGGAACGAGAAGAATATACACTAGAACAAGGTATTGAAGATGTATTACTAGCGACGAGACAGCAACAAGTGCCCTGTGTCAATTTGTTTGCAAAGGCACAAACAAAGGAAGAAAGCGTGGTTACATTTTTGGCGTTACTAGAGTTGATGAAACGTCAACTATTGCGGATTATTGTGGGCAATCACGATGTATATAGTGTGATTGTAGAAGGTATAGAAGAAGGAGAGGCCCTGTGAGTAGCATTGAATTTCAGCAGTTAGAAGCTGTTTTATTTGCAGCGGCTACCCCTTTAACAGTAGATACATTAGCAGATATTTTTGAAGTCTATGTACCAGAAGCTGAAAGAGCTATCAAAGCTTATGAAGAAAGTTTGATACAAGAGCGACGAGGTATTCGGATTCGTAAAAGTGCATCGGGTATAGAATTGGTGAGTGCTCAAGAATGCAGTGAATTTGTTACCAAAATTCGCCACAGAGATGAAAAGCTATCTGGAGCAGCCATGGAAACGTTGGCAGTAATTGCTTTCAAACAGCCTATCACAAAAGGTGAAGTAGAAGAGTTTCGCGGTGTAAACTGTGAAAAAGTACTAAAACAATTATTGGCCCGTGACATGATTGTGGAGTTAGGACGAAAGGAAACTATAGGACGTCCTGTGATTTATGGAACGTCGGATAACTTTTTAAGGACTGTAGGTGCGAATTCTATTGAAGAGTTGCAACAGTCTATGCCTCTTTCAGAGGGGTTATCCATAGATATAGAAGGAGAATAATATGGAACTAGAACGTTTGCAAAAATATATTGCCCGTTGTGGTGTGGCATCACGACGAAAAGCAGAAGAATTAATTACCTCTGGCAAAGTACTTGTGAATGGTAAATATGTAAAAGAATTGGGCGCTAAGGTAAATCCTACACGTGACCGTGTCAAAGTGGATGGACAATTGTTGGAGCCAGAGGCGTTGGAATATTATATTTTCAACAAGCCCAAAGGGGTGATTACATCCATCACAGATCCTGAAGGACGCAAAACTGTCATGGATTATATTAACTCTGTAAAAGTTCGTATTTATCCTGTAGGTCGATTAGATTACCATACAGAAGGATTATTGCTATTGACGAATGATGGAACTATGGCGCAAAACTTAGCGCATCCATCAAAAGGCGTGACAAAAACCTACGAAGTAAAAGTAAAAGATCGTGTGTTGGATGAACATTTGGAGCAGTTAGCAGTAGGTGTCAAACTAGAAGATGGTGTAACTGCACCTTGCGAAATTACAGACTATGGATTCAATGGAAAAACAGGCCTTACCACTGTAGAAATTACGATTCATGAAGGTCGTAATCGTCAAGTACGTCGTATGTTTGAACACTTTGGTTACCGAATTCATAATTTAAAACGTATTGCTTATGGTGGATTAACATTAAGTGGTGTAAAGCGCGGTGGTGTTCGTCAATTGACACAACGTGAAGTAAGTGCACTTAAAGCGCTAGGAGTTTCTAAATGAAGCGCGTCGTAGTAATTGGAGGTGGTGCAGCAGGGCTAATGGCTGCTGTCATTGCTGGTCGAGAAGGCGCAAAGGTAACGCTTCTCGAAAAAATGAATTATGTTGGTAAAAAGATGGGCATTACCGGCAAAGGGCGCTGCAATATTACAAATGCTTGTGATATGTCTGAATTTATTAAAAATACACCGGGCAATGGCAAGTTTTTATATGGTGCTTACGAGCGCTTTACCAATGAAGATTTGTTGCAGTTATTACACGACGCCGGTTTAGAAACCAAGGTAGAGCGAGGCGGCCGCGTATTTCCAGCTTCAGATTCCGCACTGGATGTGCGAAATATCTTTATGAAGCTTATGAAACACTATGGTGTAGATGTTCATCTTGAGGAACCAGTTAAGAAACTTTTGGTTGATGATAGTGTTGTCATCGGTGTTGTGACAGACAAAGAAACCTATCACGCTGATGCCGTGGTTATTGC
>CAUVRW010000128.1:0-4139 GCA_963554425.1 uncultured Veillonella sp. | reverse complement strand
CATGTATTGGATGTATCTGGATTAGAAGGTCGTGACCCTATTGAAGACTTTCATAAAATTAATGAAGAGTTAGCTAAATATAGCGAAAAATTAAGCAAGAAAAAACAATTAATCGTATTGAATAAAACAGACTTGTTACAAGATGAAGAAACATTGCCAAGAGTGACAAAATACTTTGCTGATCAAGATTATGAAGTATTTGCGGTGAATGCATTAACTGGAGAAGGCTTGCCAGCATTAGTAGAACGTGCGTGGTACTATGTGGAAAATTACGTGCCAGAACCAGAAGTGGTGGATGATACTGTTTATTATGAAGCAAAACCTGATACAGATTTCGTCATTACTCGTGGCGATGATGCATCCTATATTATTAGTGGCTCTCGTATTGAAAAATTAGTGGCTATGACAAATCTTGATGATGAACAAGCATTGCGAAGATTCCAAAAGATTTGGCGTTACATGGATTTAGATGCGGAATTGAAAAAACGTGGTATCCAAGATGGCGATGAAGTAGTCATCGGTGATCAACGATTTACATTCCATGATTAGGAGATAGAATGACAGGTAAACAAAAGCGATATTTACGTGCCTTAGCAAGTACTATGCCAGCAGTGGTGATGATTGGTAAAGGGGGATTGGAAGATCCTGTTATCGACAGTGCACGAGCTGCTATTACAAAACGTGAATTAATCAAAGTAAAAGTATTAAACAACTGCTTAGAGGATCCAAAAGAAATTTTGCCTCACTTAGCAGATATGTTAGGAGCAGAATTAGTACAAATCATTGGACATAATGGTGTATTGTATAAAAAAGCAAAAGATCCAAAAATTGAGTTGCCAAGATAATCAATCCGTATGAGGTGAAGCGATGAGAGAAGAATTACGACAGGCGAAACGAGTGATTGTTAAAGTAGGAACGAGTTCACTAACCCATGCAAATGGACGCATTAACATTGATAAAATGGAAGTGTTAGTCCGCCAAATTTGTAATTTAGCCAATGCAGGAAAAGAAATGATTTTAGTTTCTTCTGGGGCTACTGCCGACGGTCTTCCCTCATTGGGGTTCACTTCAAGACCCGATGATATTGCGTTAAAACAAGCGGCTGCCTCTGTAGGGCAAGGGATTTTGTTGCACATGTATGAGAAGTTATTCGCTGAATATGGACATACGGTGGGACAAATTCTTGTGACCCGAGAAGATACGGTGAAACGTAGTCATTATCTGAATTTACGGAATACACTGACTGCACTTATTGGATTAGGTGTTATTCCTATTATCAATGAAAATGACGTGGTGGCTATCGATGAATTTAAAATCGGAGATAATGATACATTATCTGCTAACATTGCTAGTATTATCGATGCAGATGCATTGATTATCCTTTCGGATATCGAGGGGTTATACACAGCGAATCCATCGACGAATCCAAAAGCTACCTTAATTCATGAAGTAGAGGCTCTTACGCCGTACATTTATGAAATCTCTGGCGGCGCAGGGTCTTCTTTGGGTACAGGAGGTATGTATACGAAAATTCAAGCGGCTCATATTGCAACGAATTCCGGTGTTCATATGGTCATTGCCTCTGGGGATCATGCAGATAGTATTAAGGCAATCATGAATGGAGAAGAACGAGGCACCCATTTCTGGCCGCATAGAGATGTGCCGCAAATCAAGAAACGTTGGATGGCATTTGGCACACGTTTGCAAGGTTCCATTCATGTAGATAAAGGATGCCGCGATGCATTGCTTACCAATGGATCCAGTATTTTACCAGTAGGTATTCTGTCTGGTGAAGGACAATTTGAAGAAGGGGATACTATATCTATCGTTCATGATGGAGAGGAAATCGCTCGTGGTATTGTGAACTTTAATCTATCCGATTTGCTTAAGATTAAAGGTCATAAATCACAGGATATCCCTAGTATTCTAGGCGTTCGTGATACCTATCATGTAGTGGTGCATCGAGATAACTTAGTTGTCTTACGACAGGAGTAAATTATGAATCCATATACTGCATATTTTGAAAGTTTAGGTAAAGCAGCAAGGTCAGCCTCTATGGCCGGACAAGTACTGAGTACAGAAGATAAAAATCACATCTTGGAACAGATTGCTTGTGATTTGGAAACGGCAATCCCTACAATTTTGGAAGCGAATAGTATTGATTGTTCTCAAGCCGAAGAGAATGGAGTTCCTTCCGTGATGATGGACCGTCTTCGATTGACGAAAGAACGTATTGAAGGCATTTGCGAGGGTGTTCGTCAGGTAGCTAACTTACGAGATCCTATTGGGACAGTATTAGAAACTAGGACGTTAGAGAATGGTTTGCGTATCGAAAAGCGACAAATTCCTATTGGTGTGATCGGTATGATTTATGAAGCACGCCCAAATGTAACAGTGGATGCAGCAGCCTTAGCTATAAAAACAGGCAATGCTATCATTCTCCGTGGTGGAAAAGAGGCATACCATACTAGTGAGGCAATGGTACAAGTTATGCAAAGTTCTTTAGAACGTTGTGGCGCCCCTAAGGAACTAGTTCAATTAGTATCTATTCTAGAACGTGAGGCTGTAGGCGAATTGTTAGCACAACGCAAATGGATTGATGTGATGATTCCTCGAGGTGGAGCAGGATTGATTCAATTTGTTGTGAACAACAGTAAAATTCCTGTCATAGAAACAGGGAGTGGTGTTGTCCATGGCTATGTGGATGCCTCTGCTGATGAAACGATGGCATTACAAGTATTGGAAAATGCAAAACTGTCACGCCCATCTGTATGTAATGCAATGGAAACAATTCTGTTACATGACACAAGATATGAAGACTTAGGGCCTAAGATTGTATCTATGTTAGAAGAAAAAGGCGTTGCTATTTATGGAGATACAAAAGTACAACGCTTATCTTCTCAAGTGAAGCCTGCTACAGAGGACAATTGGGCTACAGAATATAATGACTATATTGTGAATTTCAAAGTGGTAGCTTCCATTGATGATGCTATTGACCATATTAATACATTTGGCACGAAACATTCGGAAATGATTCTTACAGAAGACCCAACTCAGGCAGAACGGTTTATGAACCTGGTGGATGCGTCTACAGTCTATGTCAATGCATCGACACGATTTACAGATGGTTTTGAATTTGGTTTAGGGGCAGAAATTGGAATTAGTACGCAGAAGTTACATGCTCGTGGACCTATGGGATTAGATGCGTTGACAAGTTATAAATATTTCGTCTTTGGTCATGGACAGGTACGATGAAACTTGAGTATGTAAAAGCTTACTTTCAGTATATGAAGTCTCCTAAAGGGGCTTATGAATGGAAGTCTTACGGCATCGTATTAGCCATACTAAGTATGGTATCTCTAGTGTGTATAGGGGCGTGGTTACATGGCAGATAAGAAAAAGAGAATTGGCATTTTAGGGGGTACCTTTAATCCTGTTCATTTGGGGCATTTAATGATTGCAGAAATGGCGTTAGAAGCGTTTGATTTAAATCGGGTTATTTTTGTGCCCGCAAAGGAACCACCGCATAAAGAAACCGATGTCATTGAGGCGAAATATCGATTAGAAATGGTGCGTGCAGCGGTATTAGATAATCCCAATTTTGTGGTTTCTGATGTAGAGATGAGGCGGGATGGAAAATCTTATACCATTGATACATTGCGGTATTTTCATGATGTGTATGGACCGGATACAGAGTTTTTCTTTATTGCTGGCACAGATACGATTCAGAATTTACCAACCTGGAAATATATTGAACAGCTCTTAGATATGTGTGAGTTTATTGGGGCTATCCGCCCTGGTGCCACTGCTGATATTGGTGAAAGTATCGAATGGCTTGCTCAACGAGGCGGTCGTATTCACATATTAGAGGTGCCAGAAATGAAGTTATCTGCTACGGAATTGCGTCGCCGACTGCGGTATGGATTATCTACACGATACATGTTACCTAAATTGGTGTATCAATACATTAAGGAACATAAAATATATAATACATAAGGGTATTTGTTGTTAGGTTGATGCTGGTTTTTATAGATAACCCTAGAAAGGTATAGGCTTGTGAAAGATATAACAACAATAGAAGATTTACAAAATGTTGTGAAAGTCCGGCTTTCACCAAAACGATTTGCTCATACATTAGG
>CAUVRW010000127.1:0-4147 GCA_963554425.1 uncultured Veillonella sp. | reverse complement strand
TTTAGTTGGTACGGAAATCACCAAAATCAAATTTCCTATTGGAAAACAGCCGGCGTAAATCCAATTATTATGGCTGCTGCCTTCCAAGCATGGTTCAGCGCTTTCGTGAGTCACGTAGCACCGGACTTTGCATTCAATGTGAACCTTGATGGTGATATTCCTGTATATACAATTGCAAAAAGCTAAGTAGCTAAACCCTTTTTATATTGTTAAAACAGCATCAACGCTGTTGCTATTGACTTTCACCCCTGTGAAAGCACCAAGAATAGGAGGTTCTACTATGGCAGGAACTGTAAAACAAGAACTAGGTTTAATTTTTGATGGCCCGAACTACAAAATTGTGAAAAAAGGCGGCGTCGCTGGTGACAAAGTGGAAAAACACAATCACCCAGAAGCTAACGTCATCTTCACTGTGGTAAAAGGTAAAGTGAACGTATTCCTTAACGAAACAGAATCCCATATCTTAACACCAGGCGAAGTATTACACTTCGACGGCAACAACTACATCCAAGCTACATTAGTGGAAGATAGCGAGTTCGTTGTAAACCTAATTCATAAATAATCCAATTATAAAAGGTGTGAATCCATGCTAGTCATTAGCATTGGGTTCACACCTTTTTTGCGCCTATCTACCATATTATACTTCATTCAATAGCATAATATATGCTTGATACTACACTATAAGAATACACAGCATACAGTAAAACCCCCTAGGCTATCTAACCTAGGGGCTTATTATATCTTATTTGTTGATGCGTGCTACTACATCTGGTGTTAAGTCGATAACTTGGTTACCTTCTTTAACAGCGCCAGCAGATGTTGGATTAGCCACTAATACATCGATGTTTTTTTCTTTTGCAATAGCTTGAATTGCTTCTGCTACTTTTTTATCTAATGGAGCTAATACACTTGCTTCTTCTTGGTTGTATTTTTCTTGGATGCCACGAACACTTTTATCAAAATATGCTTGTTTTTCTGCATCTGTTTTGAAGTTGTTTAATTTTTTAAATTCACCTTCTAATTTAGGGCCGTATTCTGCACGCAATTTATCAATTTGCATTTGGATAGCACCAAAGCCATTGTAACCAGTGTAGATAGCTTCTTCGTTAATTACGCCTACGTTAGCCGCGTTAGATACTGTGAAAGCACCAACTACAGCTAGTGCACCTAAAGTTGCAATTTTTTTAGTTAAGTTCATGTATAAGCCTCCCTATGAGAAATAGTTTCATTTATGTACTCAGTATAGCAAAGTTGAATGCATTTAGCAAATGACCTTACTGCCTTACTATACCCTATATATATGAAAGTATCATGAAAAATTATTGTTCTTCACTTACATATACATATTCTTCTTTTTTCAATTTGCTAATAATTTCTGGCACCATGCCTATCAAACGATCGAAACCAGTATATTTAGCAGATCCTTTGATATTGAATAATTCAATACGTTCCCCTTTGATCACAAGCACAGCTGTTGGCTCTACTTTCGCTCCACCACCGCCAGCTTTTTGGCATCCACCTAAACCAAGGGATACATCAACGAATGGTACAATCGTAGTATCACCTAATTGTACAGCTTCACCTACTACGGTTTCCACACGAATCATTTCTTTAAATTGTTCAAATAAAGGCTCTAAATTGTCTTTTAAATTAGTAAGTTTAGTATCCATCATGACCTCCTATGATTCTTCAACTTCTGAAAGTTCTTTATTTTGCACTTTGCTTACGACGACGATACTGTACAAATGCTTTTGCACTGTCCATCAGACACTCTCTGACTGCTTTTTTCACTATAAATAGAGTTCCATAGAATGCAAATACACCTAGTTGCATATGCCCTTTCACTGTTAAACTGCCTGTATAGGCAAACTCTGTATAGGAGAAATTAACTTGTTCTACTTGTTTCGGACATAATGTATAGGCAGCCGCGGTGATCAGACCCATTTCATAGGGTTTAGGAATCCCAAAATCACCTTCTAATTGGAATACTCTAGGACTAGCATGGCTAGCACATTGCTTACTGACCGTAAACAACGCTTCATAAAGTTTAGGGTTTGATACATGTTTCCACCACCAATAGGTTGGTAAGTCTTTTGTATCTTCTTGTTTCTTTGTTGTCTCTTCTTGCGGTGATGTAGTTTCTACTGGTTCCAGCACCTGTCCATTGGCATCAAACCGTACAGATTGCACTGGTTCTGGCCCTGAGTATCCAGATAGTGGATACGGATCTGGTTCGTCTAGTACTTCTTTTGTGTCTACATCTTCTTTACTGTCTGTCGCTAACGGATCTAATTCTTCTTTTACCCTACGATTTAACCAATCTTCGTAATCACGGGCAGAACCAACTTTCATAGACCCTAATACATAGACCTCCTTAAACAAGGGATGCCCTTGCTTATACGCAAGATGTACCTTCAATACTCGATACATCCACTCAATACGGAAGTCAAATTCATAAGGCTTGCGCGAACTTACTTTCAGACTATATGTGATAGGAATACATAAAATGGCTATGATGAAAGCTATTACTAGCAGCAATAGAATCATCCATAGTGACACGATACCACCTACCTTTCAGTATGTTATACGATATACATACTTAAATTATACCATTCTTTACCCTTAATGCTCAATACCAAGGCGTGCTTCTACGCCTTGATCATAATAATGACGATACGCCTCCATGACGGTAACCAAGTCCGCTTCATCCAATAACCATTGAGGAGCACCACGGCCAGTGAATACCACTTCTACATTAGGATTGCGAGCCGCTAGTAAAGCGCGCCCTTCCGCTTCATCAATTAAACCGAAAAATAACGCCATATTGTATTCATCTAAAATAACAATATCAAAGTCTCCTGTAGCTACCGCTTGTAGAGCCCGTTCTTGTCCAATATGGATTAAGTCTTTGTACTCTTGTGGGGGCTGCCCTTTGGGAAAGACCACTACATCATCCCCCCATCGACGCAACTCTTCGTCGCTTTTCATTCCTTCAGGAATGATGAAAAATGGTTTCCCTACTGTTTCTACTGTGATAGGTTCCAAATGATCTAATACAGTATGTTCTGAGTACACTTTTGACTTCATAAATTGAAGCAATAGTACTTTCTTACCAACTCCAGCAGCACGCACTGCTAAACCGATGGCAGCGGTTGTTTTTCCCTTGCCATCACCTGTATAAACTTGTACATAGGATTTCATAATTGCCTCCTATTGAATGGGCAAAAATAATAATGGATCTGTAGCCACACCATTCACACGCACCTCGTAATGAACATGACTACCCGTACTTTTACCAGTACTTCCCATCAATGCAATGGATTGTCCTTTTTTTACAGTCATTCCTACTTGTACTAGGAGCGCTGAATTATGCCCATATTTTGTCACAAATCCATTACCATGATCAATTTCTATTTCATTACCATAGCCACCATTATACCCTGCATAGGTCACAGTGCCCGCCGCAGTCGCTACTACTGTCGTTCCCGCATCATTGGCAATGTCTAAGCCTTCATGGAAAGCTCCTCCACCATACACTGGGTCTTGTCGTGCTCCAAAAGTAGAGCTAATGACACCTTTTGCAGGCCAAATGGATGGCATATGACTATTGGCATCCGTTGCATCACCTTCTATAGCTAGCATAGATTGTAATTCTCGAATATCTTTACCCACTCCATCTTTGAGGACATTATAGAGGGTATACATAGACACCAGACGTCGTTGTGCTTGCCGATCTAGGCTAGATATATGGGCAGATAATTGGGTAGTTGTGAAAGTTTTATTTGAGCTTTTGGGAGAAGGGTCCTCTTTCTCTTCTTTACTCTGTGTACTGCCATCTGTTTTTGGCACTGTACCTGACTCTGTACCTTTAATCATATTTCTAATATTTTGATCGAGTTCATCCAAAGTCTTCATTTTTTTATCTAAGACCTCTACCTTTTGATCCAATAGTTTTAATTGCTCTTTTTGTAATTGATTTTCTTGGCGCAATTGCAAGACTTCTACTTGCCGCGCAATCCCCCAGATACCAAATCCTAATAAAATAACTAAGACAGCAATTACTATGATGGCTATGGTCTTACTTTGTTGTTTTGTAAACCGCAAGTTCCAGTCATCACCATGTTGATTTAGATGTGACTGCAACCAC
>CAUVRW010000126.1:0-4147 GCA_963554425.1 uncultured Veillonella sp. | reverse complement strand
CCATACAATTCACAAACTATTCTTTATCCTCCTTTAAAATTTCCTATCAGTATATATTCTCCCCAAGGAACGTAGTTACATGTATAAAACTTGTGTCCCCCTTACTAACTAAATAACACAAACAAAAAAGAGCATACCCCTTCCCTGAGGAACGCAATTAAGCGTAGCGGAGTTAGTAGAATTTTTTCTCAGAATATGCTATACTACACATGTAAAAAGAAGAGCCATCAACGTGTCTATGGCGTTAGGCTCATCTCAATGGATACACAAAAATGGACCTAACGTGTGAGGTGGTCAGACCTCTTTTACGTTAGGCCATTTTATTATTTATTTAAATAAATCAATAAAATGAACTAGTAATTCCAAAGTTAGAATAATCAAATAAAACTTTTCAAACTTGGTCATACTATCACCTCCTCCTATTATAGGAAGAGATGAACCCAACTCACGTTGATGACTCTTTAATTTTATTATAGCATAAATCACACACAACGTTGATAATATTTAACACTATCACCTGAGGAACGCAGTTATGCGTAGAAAACTTGTGGCGAGTTGTACTCTCTAAATGATACAAGCACAAAAAGAGCACGGTGTGCCCCCGAACAAACATTATGAAATACCGTTTGAGAGGGGGTATGCCGTGCTCTTTCCTTTATTTAGTTAAGCCGCCACAAGTTTTTATAGCATCACAAGAGACGTTTTACTCTGGTTGAATCGTAAATGACAAGCTAGAGAAGTATTTTGTTTGTTCTCCTTTTGTTTCTGTTGGGAATGCTACTTCTACGCCCACAACGTTCAAGCCATTAGCACTTACTGTTACCATTGCTTTACCTTGTGCATCAGCTTGGCTTTCATTAGTCAAATCATTGATAACGTCTTTGATTAATGGAGCGTTAGCATACGGCATACCATCTTTGAATACTTGGATTTCGTAAGTATCACCTTTGCGCAATGTCAATGGGTTAACGCTAGGAACAATCTCAATTGGCATATTCAAACGTTCAGGTTTTACTGCTGCATTCCAATAGTTTACATTATATTTCACAGCATGCGTAGATTTCACCGCATTTGGTACATCTTTCATCATAGCTTTATGCATTTTGCCATCTTTATCTTTTGTAAAATAGCCATAGTCAAATGTAGTTGCTGTAGTACCTAACATTTTATTTTTCTCAATAGTTACATTGTGTTCATGAGGCATTACTTTCATGTCCAATGGATTATATGCCACATCATATGCTTCAAAACTTTTTACCATAGATGGTTCGTATGCGTTATCTACAGGACCTTCGCCTAATACCAATGTTGGTTGATCAATGCGTTCTGCAAACCACACGCCATGTGCTGATGCATTGGATCCTACAGATACAGCCCCTACTAATGCTAATGCAAGAATTGCTAACTTACTTTTTTTCATGATGGATACCCTCCTATGAAATATAAAATTACAATACTTACATTGTACATCTTTTGAGAATCACTAGCAATATTTATTTTTAATTATGAATTATTTCTATAATTGACGATTGTTTTTATCTATGTATTAACAGAACGCATATCCATTAATTATAGGATTAGATGAACAATACTTTCAAAAACATCCAAAATCACTGCAAATACTGGACGAATCACAGCACCTAGAAATCCAAATTGTCCCAATACCAGAATGCCGATAAAGAACCATAGCTGAGCACCCAATAGTTTTTCTTGCCACTCATAGGGCAAATATTGTAGTAGTACATAAAATCCAATAAAGCCTGGCACTGGTAGCATATTAAAGACCCCAAAGCCGATGCACAAGGTCACGATATAGGACATGACCATTTGTAAGCCAGTGCTTACTGTACTGACTTGCATGGCAATGGACATGCCTACATAGGCCAGAAATGCCACTAAAATATTAGCACCTAATCCAGCTAAGGCAATTTGTATCATCGCAGTGCGTGGGTTTTTAAAATGATACGGTGAAAAGGGTATCGGCTTACTCCAACCTACACTAGCAATGAGCATCACCAATATACCGAGTAAGTCAATATGCGCAAAGGGATTAATCGTATCTCTTCCCCATTGTCTCGGTGTAGTATCTCCCAAACGAATAGCCATCTTTGCCTGTGCGTAGTTAAATATAGAAATTGCGATGGCAATAGCCGGTAGCATCGCAATATAATGAATCATATCTTTCATAGTATCTCCTTCTATCATCAAAACTGTTCCTTTTATTATACACGATGCTCCCTTCTTCCTCCATAGATGGCAAAAATTTCCTACCAGTCATACACACTCCTACCAGTGAGTGGACAATGTGCACTATTCTGTGCATACTGAAAGTAATCTATCTTTCACAGAAAACATAGGAGGAGGCCTATTATGAGCAAACCAAAAAAGTTCATCATTCCCATTCCTTATGAATTACTGTACCAACTGTATGTAACAAAAGGCATGAGTACTAGTGTTATCGCCGAGCAATTACATTGTAGTCAAAGTACCATTTGCCAACGACTCCGAGACTATGGGATTCCCTTTCACAGTAGAATCCCCGCTATCCCCAAAGAGGAACTGACTCAACTCTATGAAAGTGGTACCTCCATCAAAGCTATAGCGCAGCATTTTCATGTATCTCCTCGCACTATCTATAGCCGATTGCATAAATGGCACCTAAAAGAGACCCACCCTAGTTCTTCACTAACATCATTACCTATCTCCTATATCTTAGAATCTTATGATAGAGGATCTAGTGCTGCCATGATTGGCAGAGAATTACAGGTGGCTCCTTCTACGATTATCCATCTATTACAACGCCATGGTGTTTCCCTCCGAAATAGCCTAAAGCGTATTGACCTACCTATGGATGATATTTGCCAACTCTACACACAACACAAACTGTCTACTATTCATATTAGTAAGCTATACTCCGTCAAACCATCCACCATTGCGTCGCGGTTACGAGAACGAGGGATTATCTTACGAGGGAATAAAGAACAACTCCCTACATACTCCATTATTTCTGACTATGTACAAGGTACGTCGTTGCAACAATTAGCCACCACCTACCAAACTAAGTACCATACAATTCGCAATCTATTAATCCGCCACGGAGTCTACCGAAAAGCGCGACGTATCCGCGAACATACCTATGCTATACAAAGTTTGCACAAAAAGGAGCAACTATCTGTAGCAGAAATTGCTTCTCACTATGGATGTCATCCAGAAACAATTCGACGGATTATCAAAGATACACATTCACAAGAAATTTCTCCTAATACCCACTGATATCTATTGATATCCTTGCTATGCGTTCCAAAGTAACGTATACTAAAAGTAAATATATCATGTATTAAAAAGGAGTTCATTATGGAGTATATCTTGGCCTTGCTACCTTACTTTACAATAGGTATTGTAGCCGCATTCATTTCTCGATTTACGGGAATTGCTATTTCTTTCTTATTAGTACCAACCCTATTATATTGGGGGGCTACACCGGTAGAAGTCGTATCATTTATGTTGACATTCACTTTGTATAACACATTTACCTTAGAAACACAGGATGTACGACTAGACTTCAAAGAGTTAACCTTCTTCCCAGGTTGGAAATTACTCATCCCTCTAGTTATCTCTTTTGGATTGAGTCTGGTATCTCCTCATCTATCCATTGGGTTATTTATTTTCTTCTTTATCTTAGAATTAGGGGCTGCTTTGTACAAACGCATTCCGCAAGCAGAGCGACCTACCCTAAAACAAATTGGGATTTCCTCCGTATTAGCTGCTGGTTGGACTATCGTCGGTGTCTTAGCATATCGTCACATCCCTGATACTTGGTATTTTCTACTAGTAGGGATTGCTATGTTGGGCTTAACTTGGTTTGCTTACTATGCAGGGGCAAATCGCTATGCTATGCGTCAATCTTGGACCGCTATTTGGCCATCCTTATCCTTACTATTAGGTCTATTTGGATTAGATATTTCTTCCTACATTCACGGAGTGAAACGAAATTTCCCATCTTCATTTGATCGTATTGTACCTATGGTTACAGTCATCGGCGCTTTTGCGGGCACCATGGTTCTATTTGTACTAGAAAATCAATTTTCCTTAGCCTCCTTAATTGCTGCCGTTGGTTGTGCCTTCGGTATCCGCATGTTTGGATACT
>CAUVRW010000125.1:0-4169 GCA_963554425.1 uncultured Veillonella sp. | reverse complement strand
CCCTTTTTCCTTTCTCCCGTAGACCATATATTACTATGTGAATGGCTGTTAATAATTCTCTAGCCGATTCTTTATCCTTAGTGTGCTCATACATCATAGAAATAAACTTCTTATATGCTTCTAATTGTGCTTCACTAGCTTGATCAGGTTCCATACGAGACAAAGTATATAACAGTCTAGCTCTATGAATTGTTTCTAAATCATCTCCTATGATTTCTTCTAATAATTCCATAATTCTATACATGGTACTTCTTTTAAAGGGCATCTTCGATGAATCTGAAATGGGTCCTTCTTTAGATATTGCTAATATTGACTGCAACATATTAAACTTTTCACCTAGTACAGATTGTATAAACCGATCCCATGTATATACATGACGACACCGTGGAGCATTACCTTTATTTTCTGTATCAAACCCAAATAAAGCAATACTATCTTTTTCAGGCATATCCTTTGCTACAGATTCTAATTCCCCTGTTATCTCTGCCATTTTTGTAATTGGAAAACTAAGGGTAAACATGCCTAATCCTGCGGATATGGTCAGTTTGCCATCCGTTAAATCTCTTAATCGTTTACTAATATCAATAGCCACCTCCAGCAGCTCATCCCAGGGACCTACTAAAAAGACATCATCCCCACCAGAGTAGATAATATGAATATGCCCTTTTTCACTAGTATCTCCTTTCCAAAGACGATAGGTATCTTTTGCATCTTCAACACCATTAACATTGCCAGATACAATTTTATTAACACCTACTTTAAAAAACATAGATAAAGCTCTTGATAAATCTGCATACCTTGAAAATGTATTAAAATGAAATGGATTTTCTTTAGTATGATTAATGAATCCGCCAATAAAGGCAGCCCCTAAGTTATCCACATCTGCTCGTAATACACCTAATCGTTGTATACCGACTGCGTCGGAACCACTCAAGTTTGCTAACTCAGAAAAATCATACACATCGCCATTTGGCTTGCGGCTAACATAGTCGGCCACCCACAATCGATTGGCCACTTGATTTCCCGTTTCCGCTTCATTAATAACATATATATGTTTCCAAATAGCACTATAACCTAACTCTTCTACCTTACGTTTGGATATAACATACAATTTTGTTGCATCCCTAGCATACACTGGAATCGATGGAATATTTTCTAGTACTGCTTGTTCTTCTGCAATTCCTAGTACAGACTTTTCCGATTGCACTAATACATCACCCAATTTGTATAAGGAGTCACACATATGGCATGCTAGCGATTCCGTATCACCATATGGTTGTAGTTCTACTGAAGAGGTATGACAAATCGAGCACTCTTTATCACCATCTCTAACAGAATTAATATTACTATTAGGATTAAATAGGTCTTCTAAGTTTTCTTTGGTATATCTAGATATTTTACCTTTACTAGTTTCTCGACTGGCTTCACCAAATAATTTATGTTGCATTTCTCCGTTAATGACATCATTTCCAGTACATGTGGCCATGCCTAATGCAATATATAGTTTAGTGCCTACATGGTCAAGTAACCATCTATTGACAGATATTTCCGCTGCCTTTACAACGCTTTTGGCAGTTTCTGTAGCAGGGCCAAGTATATAAAAATGACCGCCTCCAGAATATAGTAAATTACAACGTGTTAATTGCAAATCTTCTAATACAGAATCAATGATAGACTCTAGTAAAACCTCTAAATATATAGACCTACCTCGTAGTGACTTTAATGCACCTTTAGATGATACTGTATAGATAAAATCCTGTATGCCCGATATATCGCCAGAGATAATCATGAAAGATTCTTGTTCACGAAATACTTTTGAATCTGTAAAGCAATATTTTTTATAATCCTCTATACCATTTTCTTGAAAATATAATTTCATAGATGTAGCAATGGCTGCTGTCAACTTAGAGTGCATGTACAAAGATATATCTGCTACTTCTTTTCTGTATGTACTAGAAGGAACAAAACTAGTAGTATCCTCATAAATCCGTAATAATTCATTAACCGTCATGGCATCTATACTTTGCACAGAAAAATTATCTTTCATTGTGTGATAGAGCATTTTATAGGTATCAGATGTGGCTAAAATATTTCCATCTTTCGGATAATTATAATTGCTAGCTACATCTAAACCTCGAAGATGATATTTTTGCTCAGTGTTCGAAATATTTCCACCAAATGTATGAAATACAGATATTAACGGCATATTCTTGTCGAAGGTTTGTCCCTCCACCATAGTACCTTCATCAAACTCTCTACGGTCCAGGGCCGATGCAAGATTATCTGCTTCATACACCAAATAGGCTAAACTAGTGTCTGGAATTATGGCCTTAGACAATTGCTTTCCATGGTGATATTGAACACATCTCAATAACTCCTTATCCTCTGTATAAGAACGCAAAAAAGTAGCCCCCGCAATCGAATGATCTCCTAATCCTTCGTTAGCGCGATAGACTACTTTTCCAATATCATGTAATAAGGCACCTTTTACCAATGTTTCTAAACACCCCATGGTTTTCTCCCTCATGAATCCTTTATAATATGACACAATCTTGTTCTTTTCTTTCTCCAATTCCCCAAGTATATATCTTAACTAAATCATCAAGAATATATATTCGCAAAGAATCAATATTCGGATTAATTAAACGACTACATTGGCGAATCATAGCATCGTACTGTTTACGATTTAACAATGCCTCAAACGCTGACTTTTGAACACGAACACCATATCGTTCCAAGCACTTCACCATTTTTAATCGTATCTTATTATCTACTATATCATAAATAATCAAAACTATAAACTTTTTCATAATTAAGTACTCCATCGAATTATCATTTTCTAGATATCTATCTTATCTCTATTGGTGTATATCGCTCAAGATCTATATTCATAATTGTTGATGCATAGGCTTTACATTGACTAAAAATAGATTCTCTAAATGTTTGTCCTCTATCCATATATTGATTCATGCTTTTTATCTTTTTATTATAGGCACTCAAAAATAGTTTTCTTCCTGCTCCATTTAAATAGCACCCTTCACCAGAATATTGAAAGTCTTCATCTACATCTATCATATTTCGTTTAACTAAATTAAGCACTAATGAATCAATTACGGGGGCTCTCCATTCTTCAATTAAATCAGATACTAAGGCTGGATGCCCACCCTTAATAGAATGCATGCACCCTAAAAAAGGATGTAATCCAGCATTAATAACTCCTGCCATAATTTCATTAAAGAGCATACTATACCCTAATCCTAACATGGCATTAAATGGATCTAATGGAGGCTGTTTACTTCGTTTTGTAAAAATGAATTCTAAGGGGACAATCTTTCCTAGCCCTTCAAAATATAAGCGCCTAATGATCCCCTCATATCCCATCAATTCTTCAATGCTTATTGCTTTATGTATATTCTTACGGATATGACAAATGTTATTAATTGACATCATAACACTATCATCAAGAAGATTCCTTTCATAGCGTCTCAATATAGTTAGCTGATTATTTATTTTAGCATTGATTAGCTTTTTACTAAGTGCTAAACAGAACTCTTTATCGCCCCTTATAGTAAATTGTCTCTGATGCTTATGAATATCTACAGTATTTGTATTAATCAAAGTACCGAAATATTTCCCATATCCTGATAACCAGGTCACTGGAATACCATTAGATATAAAATCAGTCAATAATGATGATGAAATATGAACCGAGTCAAACACTGTTACATCATCAATAGACTCAAATGGTACTTCAAATAATACTTCATGATTCCTACCAACAATAACATGCCCACCTTTTCGTTTAATAAACGAGCCTGATTCTGTCACATATAAAGTCGTCATACAAATGCCTCCCTTATAATACAAAACTATATTAAAATATAATCCGTCCCCGTATTGGGGATTATTTTTATCGGAATTAAAATGTTAAAAGTTACATTCACAACTCACGCAAGGTTTCCGCCCCCATACTGGGGATTCTTTTTTTATCAAGATAAATATACAACTCATAAATGACATAAAATCAGTGGGTTTCCTTCCCCGTACTGGGGATTATTTTTTTATCAATGGTCAAGTATTTAAACAAGCAGAATAAAACTAATTTATTGTTTCCGTCCCCGTATTGAGGATTATTTTTTATCAATTTAGATTATGTTGAAGTATCATGG
>CAUVRW010000124.1:0-4191 GCA_963554425.1 uncultured Veillonella sp. | reverse complement strand
CGTATCCATATGGAAGAAGATGCTGGTAAATTAGTGCATAGTGGTGCTACTATTTCTAGCTCGGATAGTTCCAATGTAGACTACAACCGTACAGGTGTACCATTATTGGAAATCGTATCTGAACCAGATCTTCGTTCTGGTGAAGAAGCACGCCAATATGTGGATAAAATTCGTGCCATTGTACAATACTTAGGTGTTTCTGATGGACGTATGGAAGAAGGTAGCTTGCGTTGCGATGCGAACATTTCTATCCGCCCTGTAGGAGAAACAAAATTAGGTACAAAAACTGAAATCAAAAATATGAACTCTTTAACAGGGATTCAAAAAGGTATTGAATACGAAGCACTTCGTCAAGCAGAAGCCTTAGAAGATGGAGAAACGATTGTTCAAGAAACTCGTACTTGGGACGATAGCAAAGGGATTACTCTTTCCATGCGTAAAAAAGAGAAAGAAAATGACTACCGTTTCTTCCCAGAGCCAGATTTGGTACCTATCGTAGTGGACCCTAACTATGTAGAAGAGATTCGTCAATCCTTACCAGAATTGCCAGAAGCGAAACAACAACGCTTTATGGAATCCTACGGATTGTCCAGTGAAGATGCTCGCACATTGACAAGTCAACGTGCTACAGCGGACTATTTCGATGCTGTCGTAGAGGCTGGCGCCGATGCAAAAACAGCATCTAACTGGATCATTGGTGATTTAGCAAAACTTGTGAATGATGCTGGTATTTCCTATACAGACAGCAAGGTACAACCAGAACAATTAGCTGCTATGATTGGCTTAATTGAAAAAGGTACAATTTCTGGTAAAATTGCCAAACAAGTCATTGTAAAAATGTTTGAAACTGGTAAAAACCCAGATAAAATCGTAGAAGAAGAAGGCTTAGTTCAAATTACCGATACAGGAGCTATTGAAGAAATTGTAAAACAAGTCATTGCAGATAATCCTAAATCTGTAGAAGATTTCAAATCTGGTAAAGGTAAAGCTATCGGATTCTTGGTAGGTCAAGTGATGCGTGCCTCCAAGGGTAAAGCAAATCCTGGCGTCGTGAATGAATTGTTAGAAAAACATTTACAAGCTCTATAGGAGTGACTATGAGTCAAGAACAAAAGTATGATGAAGGCACACGTGTTATTTCAGAAGAGGAATTACGTGACTTTGATGGTACAACAATAGATGAAGAGGGGCGTACATATGACGCTCCTCATCACCAATCTTCTCAACAGGAACAACAGGGTTTTCAAACTATTCCTAATATGAAGGTATTCTTGTGGAATGCCCTTAACTGGAAGTGGAAAGCAGGCTTAGCAGTAGCTGCAACAGTGGTGATTGTAGCGCTATTTGTATTAGCCAAATTTATCATTGCTGGTGCTTTTGTGATTATCCTAGCGTGGTTATTGATGCGCTTGTTGGGAAAAGTATTTTTTTAAATCTGAATACAGAGGTTGTATTGCTATGGAACAAACATTTTCATGGAGACGGTTTGTATGGCTAGGGATGGGAACATTCTTGTTCTACTTGTTTATGGCATGGGCATTGCCTGTGACGGATACAGTGGAATCAAACTATGCTTTGTCTGCCGTGACCATGATGAAACATGGAGAGTTTTTGTCTCCTATGATTTATGACATGTATTGGTATGATAAACCAATTATGGCATATTGGGGGCTTATACTGTCCTACTCTTTGTTTGGTATCTCTGATTTGGCTGCTCGATTGCCATCCATTGTCGTTTCTACGTGTACAGTATTAGCGATGTATCGGATGGCTTTCAGTATATATCAAATAGAACGAGTTGCCATGTGGAGTGCCATTGTCCTAGGAACGGCGTTAGAATTCTGGTACATCGGTCACGCTGTCGTAACGGATGGATATTTATTTCTCTTTTCTATGGGTATTTTTTATTATGTTTACCGAGGTATCACTGGTGAAAGTCATCGCCATATGGTCTACGCCTATATTTTTGCTGGATTAGCGGTGCTTACCAAAGGTCCTGTAGGAATTGTGTTGCCAGGGATTATTTTAATTCTTTACGTGGCTTTGAATCGCCGTATGGATTGGTTCAAATATGTTTTTTCTTGGAAAGGTATCCTTGCCTTTATTTTAGTCGTAGCACCTTGGTATGGCTATATGTACCATGTTCATGGTGATGCTTTTATACATGGTTTTTTAGGGCTCCATAATGTGACGAGAGCCACAGTACCAGAGCATCCTGAACATAATTGGTGGTATTTGTATTTTGCTTTGTTACCAATCTGCATAATGCCATGGACTAGTTTTGTGGTTCGTGGTATTAATGAACAGAAACATGCCTATATTTGGTATTGGTCTATTTTCTGGCTTGTAGGCACCGTTCTGTTCTATACGTGTATGGCCACTAAATATATTACGTACACATTCATTATGCTGATTCCGTTGGCATTATGGGCAGGCATGGGCATTCATGCTTGTATAGAAGGATACAAAGAACGTAAGATGACGTGGAAGGTGTTTATCCTATATGCGTTGGGTGGAGTTCCATTTTTACTAGGATTAGTCATAGCGGGATTGAGCATGTCTTTGTCACATAGTGCGTATCTTTGGATAAGTTTAGCGGTAACAGTGGTGAGTTGTATCTATGCCGCTAGTAAACGAACAGGGCATGTCTTAGTGTGTAGTATGGCAACGAGTGCTATCGTATTCTATTTAGCGTTAGTTCCTAATTTAGTACCAATTATGGAAGACCAATCTGGAAAAGTATTAGCTAATGAAGTGATGGCATTGGAGGGGGCTACGCCACTAGATGTGTATCAATATGGCAATTATCGCACGTCTTTGTCCTATTATTTAGGGCGGACGACTTCCTATATTCATTACAAAGAACATGAAAGTGTTTGGGAAGATGGGAAGAATATTATGCCTATGGTAAAACCTACTGAATTGGCAAAAGATAAAGAGAAACTATCTCGGGCTTTAATTTATGTGCCCAATAAATACACAACGTATTTTAAAGAAACAAGTATTTATAACCAGGTTCAGCCTGTAGAAAAAGATTCTAGAGGGGTCTTTTACAAAGCGAAATAATGGTAACCATAGTATTGGGGATGCTCCTAGGGAGTGTCCCCCATATATTTCTGTTACTATAGGATAGGCAGCATGAGAACTACATTCAAGGAATATTGTATGACTCGATAATAGATGAAGAAGACAGAGAAATCAATTCTAAAAGGCTTATGTTTATATACAAAAAATAGGTATAAAACAGGCACCAACGCAATAGCTGGTGCCTGTTTTGTACTTGTACTATTTTATTTCGCCTCAGGATCTAGGGACAATGGTTGTGTACCTAACATTGTGGTTAAGTTATTCACATTAAAGCGATATGCTTTGTTAGAGAAATCTCTTGTGGCATCGTAATTACCAGATGGAGCATGTATGATGCCCACTAGCATATCATACAATAAGTCATTAGTGAAATATTGTTGTTCATGATTGCGTAAGGTATTTGCCGTTTCTGGGTACGCAGTACGATACGTAGGAGATAAGTACACCCACATTGGTATCCGTGTCATTCCAAAATTGAAGATATCTGGATTGTGAGATGTTTTAATATTTTCTCCATGGTCAGAGAAGTATACCATGGCTTGTAAGTTTAAGTTATCCTTAGCATAGGTGTAAATTTCTTGTAACAGCCAATCAGTGTAGAGTTGGCTATTTGCATAGGCTTCAATACCTTCAGGGTTTGGACCTTGTTTCCATTTGCTGAACTCGTGAGGATATCTATCGTTGTAGTAGATATGACTACCCATAATATGGATGACAATAAAATTATTTTGGTTCTTTGGTACGTCTTTTAACAGTGGTAACAAAGCGCCATCATATTGATCGGAGAAAGCATAGGATTCGTGAGCCCATCGAGGGGTATCACTAGCCTTAGCAATGAGGGAGATAGCCGTATCATATTCGCCATACACACCTTGGTTAGACAGCCAAGAGGTGTGATACCCAGCTTTTTTCGCCACATCGATAATGGTAGTAGCATCAAAGAATGGTTTGTCGTCATATTGATTGCGCTCTGTTAGGGCTCTTTCCAAGGTTGGTACAGTCTGCACATAGGAAGAGTAAGCGTGTTTAAAAACATTAAAGTTTGGATTTTGATACAGGGAACCTTGCCATGGTGTATCATCGTAAGGGAAGTCAGGAGTATAC
>CAUVRW010000123.1:0-4217 GCA_963554425.1 uncultured Veillonella sp. | reverse complement strand
AAGATACGGTCATAGTCTTTCCACAACTGTTCTATATGCGGTTTCAAAGAAGAAAAGGATATGGCTGTGTCTCCACTTTCACGATCTTCCTTTTCATAACAATCTACCACATGATCTTGTACATAGGCGCTTCGCACCTGCTGTCCAAGCTTAGCCCCACGTTTTGTAACAGATACAATAACAATCTTCATTACTTCGCATCTCGATACATATGGGCAAAACCTTTGTCATAGAGTTTAGATAATTCATAATCTGTATCCAGTACACGGCTTACTACAATCATAGCTTGGCGAATAACGCCTTCTTCTGCCACCACATCAGCAATCGTTTCTAAAGTGCCACGAATGATGCGTTGGTCTGGCCAAGATGCTTTCACAACGATAGCCACTGGTGTCGTTTTATCGTAGCCACCTTCAATTAATTCTGCTGCCACTTTATCAATCATTTGGACAGACAAGAAAATACACATAGTCGCACCATGGCTAGCCAACATAGATAATTTTTCTTTCTCTGGCATAGGCGTTCTGCCTTCCATGCGAGTGATGATGACAGTTTGGGTTACATTAGGCAATGTGTACTCTTGTTGCAAGGCTGCTGCCGTTGCCAAGAAAGAACTTACCCCAGGTGTTACATCATAGGTAATACCCATTTCTTTTAAGGCATCCATTTGTTCTTGGATGGCTCCATAGATGGCAGGGTCACCTGTGTGCAAGCGCACTACTGTTTTACCTTCTGCAACGCTCGCTTTTATTACTGCTAACACATCATCTAAACTCATAGATGCAGAGTTGTGAATTTCACAACCTTCCTTACAAGCTTCTAAAATCGCTGGGTTCACCAAGGAACCAGCATAGATTACTACATCTGCTTCTTGTACCAATCGATACCCCTTACGGGTAATTAATTCCGGATCTCCAGGGCCTGCGCCCACGATATGCACTTGTGCCATATTATGCCTCCTGTTTCACTGCAGTTACGATAAAAATAGGGCTCAATGGATTTAATAAATGGTATGGACCAGCTTTTCTAAAGCGGCTCACTTGCATTTGAAATCCTTCATAAGTATACGGTCTACCTTTTAGTTCTTTTAAAATCGTATAGCCTGTTTCCATAGTCACAGCGGTTACTACAAGACGACCGCCCACTTTTAACAACCGTGTGGCTTCGTCCATAATCGTCCCCATACCACCAGCACTACCACCGATGATAACAGCGTCTAATTCTGGTAAATCTTCCATACCTTCTGGGGCTTTCGCCTCAATAATTGTTAAGTTTTTCACACCAAATTTTTCTTGATTTTGGCGAATCAAATCTGTCGCTTTTTCAAAGCGTTCAATAGCGTATACATGTCCTTTCGGAGCTCCTAAAGCAGCTTCGATAGAAATAGAACCTGTACCAGCTCCTACATCAAGGACAACGCTATCTTCTTCAATGCGAGCTTCATTCATAACAACCATGCGAATTTCTTTTTTCGTCATGGGCACGTCGCCACGAATAAATTCCTCGTCTTCAATTCCAAAAAAATGTCTCATCCTAATACCACCATTACGGAGTGCCCAAAGCCCTCCAATGTCTGTAATTCTTCTAATGTACCGCGTTCAATACGCTCATCTTCATAACTCAATCGTTCGCAAGCAGCCGCTCTTGTATCCTTCGGCCAACCATGCTCTTCGATTAAATATCTTGCAATATACGCAGGGTTTTGTTCGGGATCTGTTAAAAAACCTAACTTACGCCCTTCTGCATAATACAAATCTTTTTCCTCAGGTCGACGACCGTGAAAGCTCATTAAATCTGCATTGTGCCACACTTCACCAAGTCTAGCAAAAGCAAATGTCATGGAGCTAATGCCCGGCGTCACATCAATTGGATTGTTAGGGAATTTAGTTTTTAAGTATGGCAACAAGGAATAATATCCTGTATCACCACTCACTAACACTACAATATCATTGGATTGTAGTTGCTGTCCCATCCATTCAGCCATAGGCCCTAATTTTGCTATGGGAAAGGTTATTTGACCAGGCAAAGCAAAATCTTCTAATGCCCGTTCACTTCCTACCAGAACCTTAGCCTCCTGAATGAGATGTAATCCTCTAGGTACTACATACTCTGGATTCCCAGGGCCAATACCTACGACATACAAGGTATGTGCCATGATTCTTCTTCTCCTATTTGTTTTGCTACCTCATCGACAGCCAATATAGTGCCATCCAAGGTAGATATGATAATACCAACCTTTGCATCTTGCGCAATATAGCGCATAGAACGCATAGATGCTCGATCTGCTACACGCTGATAAATGCCCTCCAAGTGTTCTCGTTCTATAATTGGCATAGCCGCCTCTGTAGTGCGACATTCCATCAATTCTTCGCACACCTGTTGGGATGCCCCTTCTAAGGCTGCATAGGCAACGATCGTTTCCATACGGCCGTCACTCATACGATTATGGGTATGAAAGCTTCCACTAGCCAGTTTAATAATTTTACCAATATGACCAATGATAAGAATATTTTTAAAACCAATTTTTACACATTGTTCTAGCATAAAGCCAATAAAATTACTTGTTTCTGCCATTTGATTGATAGAAATACCTAGCTGTTCCTTAGCAATTTCTTGACCAATACGGCCCGGAACTAAGATAGCTGTCGCATAACCTGCTTCTTTCATGACACGCAATTGCGGTACTAAGGAGTTTTTAAACCCTTCTTCACTCATAGGTTTTACAATACCTGTAGTGCCAATGATAGAAATACCACCTTCAATACCAAGAGTGCCATTCAAAGTTTTTCTAGCTAAGGTTTCTCCCGCTGGAACAGAGACTTTCACATGGATACCCATGCCCTTCGGTACCAGCTCATCAAACACATAGGAAATCATCGTTCTAGGACCTGGATTGATGGCAGGCTCTCCTACAGATAATGCCAGGCCTGGCTTCGTTACTGTACCAACCCCAAAGCCAGCTTCGTAGGTGATAGCACCCGATTGATTGAGTGTCACCGTAGTCACAATATCTGTGCCATGTGTGACATCGGGGTCGTCACCACCATCTTTCACAACCGTCACCATCGCTTCTGTTGGCGATACTACTTCTACCTTAGCAATGGGTACATCAATGAAAGCATCTTGAGGGTTTCGTATAGAAACTTCATCAACAATTTCTTCTTCGATTAGGGCTAAGAGTCCAGCTTTCACCCCTGCTGTTGCACAGGAACCAGTGGTGTATCCACCACGCATATCTTCTACGTTCATAGTCCCTCACATGATAAAATAGGAGCATCTATTGGGTGATGCTCCTCTATTTGATTAAGAACGGAAATTCACAAATTGTAATTCCACAGGTAAATCTTGTTCACGAAGCATGGTAATCACTGCTTGCAATTGATCTTTATCTTTTCCTGCTAGACGTACTTGGTCTTCCATAATTTGAGCTGTCACTTTTAATTTCATGTTTTTGATTAATTTAACAACATCTTTAGCCACCTCTTTAGAGATACCATTTTTGATAGTCACAACTTGGCGTACAGTACCGCCAGATGCTGGTTCAATTTTACCATACTCTAAATTTTTAATGGCCACATTACGTTTTACCATTTTACCTTTTAATACATCAATAATTGCACCTAATTTATATTCATCATCGCAATGAATTTTAATAGTGTCACCATCATGTTCTATATCTGCTTTGCTATTACGGAAATCGTAGCGTGTACCGATTTCTTTCTTCGCTTGATTTACTGCATTATCTACTTCTTGCATATCCACTTCGGATACAACGTCAAATGAACAATCTTTAGCCATATAAACCTCCAATACATATTTACATGAACAGTTTAATTATACCCTACTTCCCTTATATTTTCTACCTATGTAGTGCCTTTTATTATAGCTTTTAGGAATGTAGTATACGTTAAAAAAATACCTAATGAATACAGCTTTGATTTCTCTATTCATTAGGCATCTTACAATCACAATATAAACTTATTTTACACCGTCTTTAGTACGTTCAAAACCTACTTGCTCTGCAGCGATTTCGTACAAAGCGATAGACACTGGATTTTCCGTTCCTACTTCACCTACAAGGGATGGATCTCCGTCTGTCAATTCACGAGCACGCTTAGCTGCTAATGTTACCAACGTGTATTTGCTGTCCACCTGTTTTTCTAAATCTTTTAAATGCGGTTCTACCATCATAATGAAAGTCTCCTTTATCTACTTAC
>CAUVRW010000122.1:0-4257 GCA_963554425.1 uncultured Veillonella sp. | reverse complement strand
CAAAATACCCAATTCGCTTTTAAATGTAGCTAAATCTTCAAAAATATTTTGTGTTTCTGTTTCCCGCAAACCAAATTGATATTCATCAGTATCTACACTTTTTATAAGCTCTACGAAAGCATGCACCACAAAGGCATAATGCTGAGCCGAAATAAAGAAATGTTCTTTTCGTTTGGTATTCGATTTATATCGCTCTTCTAATAATTGAATTTGATCTAGTACTTGTCGAGCATAAATCATAAATTCGCGTCCATCATGGGTTAAGGTTACCCCTGACTTAGTACGCAACAATAGTTGAACACCCATTTCGTGTTCTAGTTCTTTTACCGCATTGGATAAGCTAGGTTGGGATAAATATAATTCCTTAGCCGCTTCATTAATAGATCCTTTTTCTGCAATTTTTTCTAAATATTGTAATTGTTGTATTCTCATCTGTTTTGGCCTTTTCTATATCTATCATGAAGTACATCCTTTTTTCATTACTTTCATAGGAATGAAAAACCTAACGAGTAAGCTACAAATACTTACACGTTAGGTACTTCATGTTGTTAACGATTCCATTATTAACCCTCAGGGGGTAATAGTCTTGTACAACTATAATACATAAAAGACCACTCATCGTCAACATTTAATTTCTATCAAATCCTTAGGAATTATAATCAATCCCTATCTTATGCATCTTTCACTCATTAATGGAAAATTAAAATACAAATCGTAGAGGTAATGAATGTAATCAATACTGGCACTGCAGTTCGTTTTACTAAATCAAAACTAGAAATATTTGCCACACCAGCTACTGCAATCATAACCGCACTAATTGGGCTCAACAAACGTCCAACAGAGGCCGCATTTTGCATACCTAGTAGCATGGTAATCGCATTACCACCTAATTCTTTAGCAAAATTTGGCACTAATGGTGAGAATGCAAACATAGATGCTACACCAGAGCCCATAACAATGCTCAATACTAAGATAATCACAGATACGATAACACCCACCATATCTGCTTGGATAGAGAAGGTTTTAATGAATGCTACAAACTCATTCACAATCCCTAAGGATGTCAAACCGAATGCAAAGGTTTCCCCTGCTACAATCAACGTTACTGTATTGGTAAATTGGTCCCCCATACCTTTAAAGAAAGTTTGAATAGACGCAGCTACTTTTCGGAAATCACGGAATCGAATGAATTCAAACACCATAGCAATGAATAAGCTCAAGAACATCGCCAAGTTTACATTCATCTTAATGCCCGCAATGCCATATTTACTAAATCCTAACATAAATACAAGTGGCAAGAATGGTAATACTAGGTACACAAGAGGTCCTACTGCTACTTCTTCTTGTGCTTCTGTATGTACTACTTCGGACGGAACATGACCAGATTTTTTATCCATATATTGTTGCCAAATGTAATGAGCAACGGCCGTCACAATACCACAGATAATATATACTTTCAATTGATAGCCTACGAAGTATTCTTCTACTCCTAACCCCACTGTTTTAGACACTAATAGACTTGTAGCAGAGGCTGGTCCAATATCCAACAAATGACCAGTAGCTACCGCTGCCGCCGCCCCAACTGGACTTACGCCTAAGCGTACCAAGATAGGGAAAATAGTGACCATCATCAACATAGCTAGACCGGATGCGCTAGGGATTACCAAGGACATAAACATATTCACTAAGAATGTTAAAGATAATACCAAATAAGGCGCTTTCATCGCTTGCAATGGTTTAATCGCAGTTGTCACCAAACGAGAGCTAGCACCGATATGATCCATGTATTTAGCAAAACCAGTACATGTCATAATCATGAGACCCAAGCCTGCTGCATCCTTTGCAGTGGTATTATTAATCCACTCAAAGGCATCGAAGAACATCATACCAGTTCCTTTTTTCGCCTCCACGAACTCCGTTGTATACCCAAGGAAGTACGCCCCTAGCATCATAATTAAACCACCTAAGAGCAATACTGTTTGTGCTTTAAACTTTTTAATTACCAATGTACCTGCGCCTAAAATTACAATAGCGCACAACAATAAATTCATAACTACTTCTCCCTTACCCATTCAAAATAGGCTACTTAATAATTTGCTTTCGACTGTTGAAAGTCTTCTTGAATTTGAGCCAATAAGCCCGGTGTGGTAAGAATTTCCTCTACTGTAAGAGCGATTCCCTTAGCACCGTACATAATGGCATCCTCTGCTAATTGAGTTTTTCCATTATCTAACCATTCTTGGGAATGACTAGTCACCCCTCTACCTACAAATTTAACCCGCAAACAAGCTCCTGGTACGCGGAAGGTAACACTGGAAAAATCTGTAGAGCCAGTGACTTTACGTGGCTCAGAAATATCTGGTGCACCCACTTGTTCCGCATTCTTTAAGAGCAAGTCATTCAAGCTTTGCACATTGACCTTATTATCATAGGCTTTCACTTCATCCCATTCCATAGTGGCTCCCACTTGCAAGGCTGCCCCTTGCGCCACTTGTTTCACGCGCTCCACCACTTCATCTAAGCGAATGCGACTAGAGGAACGAATATACCACTGTGTACACGCATAATCTGGCACGATATTCGCTGCTTTACCACCATCTGTGATAATCCCATGCATACGTACTTCTGTAGGCACGTGCTCGCGAAGATATTCCATGCCATTAAAGAATAACAATACCGCATCCAACGCACTAATACCTTTTTCTGGGGCAATCGCTGCATGCGCCGACTTACCATGGAATTTAATATTCACCAAGTTAAGCGCCAAGGACTTACCATCTACCGTTGTAGAATCACTACCGTGCATCATGAACGCCACATCTAAGTCGTCGAATACGCCCTCTTTGGCCATCACCAACTTACCTGATGCAGTCTCTTCTGCTGGCGTACCATACACCACCAATGTGGCTGGCACTTGCAAGGTGCGACGTAAACCAATAGCTGCCGCACAGATAGAAGGACCTTGTAAGTTATGACCACACGCATGACCCAAGCCTTCTAAGGCATCATACTCGCAGAGAAGTCCAATTTTGGGACCTCCTCCTTGCACATGGTACACAGCACGAAATGCAGTTTGTAAACCACTCACTTCACGGTCTACAGTAAATCCTTCGCTTTCTAGTAAATCTGTTAATTTACCATGGGCTAAAAACTCTTCATTCCCTAGTTCTGGATGGTCGAAGAAAAAATCATTTAGTGTTTTCATAGATCCCCGCAAGGATTCAATTTCTTCTAGTAATTGACTCATCACTTTCTCCTTTCTTGCACAATAGACATGCACAACTCTATGACTACAGGAATTACATTCCCTCTGTTTTCTCTTCTGAAAGTCCTGCTATAACTGAGCCGCAATAGCAGTATTCCGAATACTTCTATTATATAGATTTCTGGTGAAAGTTCCAATACATATAGCATACGATTCTCCTATTTTCTCTATGCTAATTTCATATGCATATCCCTAGATTCTAATTTTCATTATATTTCATTCTATAGCTTTTACCTATAACAAACTATATATATTAAGAATTGGTCTATATAGAAAAAAATTGGTATCATAAGAACATGTTTTACAGATATGAAAGGAACCAGCCATGAGCGAAACTATACAACAAAAACGACCAACATTATCTTACGAAATATTCCCTCCTAACACACAAGTGGGAGATGAAAAAATCATCACTGTATTAGATGAATTAAAAAGCCTAAAACCAGAGTTCATCTCTGTTACCTGCAGTAATAAACAACGCAATATTGAAGAAACAACTATCAAGTTGTCCAACTATGTACAAAATACATTGCACATCCCTACGAAAGCCCATTTGCCGGCTATTTATTTATCCAAAGAGCAAGTGCGCTCCGTTATTGATCAATTAGATCAACTAGGTATCCATAAGCTACTGGCACTTCGTGGCGATATTTTAGAAGACCTACCACCAGTAGGAGACTTCAAATATGCTTCTGAACTCGTACATTTTGTAAAAGACTATGCTCCGCATTTCCAAATTTCTGGTGCTTGCTATCCAGAAGTGCATCCAGACTCACCCAATCAATTACAGGACATTAAATTTCTAAAAGAAAAAGTAGATGCCGGCTGTGAACTATTAGTCACACAATTTTTCTTAGATAACAATGTATTCTACGATTTCCAAGAAAAATGCGCCTTAGCAGGCATTGATGTACCAATCTTAGCCGGAGTAATGCCTATCATCAACCGAAACCAAGCTTTGCGTCTATTAACAAGCAATGCTACCGCTATTC
>CAUVRW010000121.1:0-4268 GCA_963554425.1 uncultured Veillonella sp. | reverse complement strand
TTGTGAGCTTTCACCATCCTCACTCGCTAAAGGGAGTATACTCCTCTGCTTCATCACTTATGTATATATACTATTGTATGGATAAAAGGGATTAGTGTCAAGGTGTATCCACTGAATCAACGATATAAGTTCTTGAGTACTTTTACTGTACCCATATTCTTCTACAATTCAGCATTATGTTCAGCATATTATTTTTCCAAGAACATCTTACACCATTCCATGTTCTCTATCCACATGGCAGTTTCATATTCGATATCTTCCATTTCTGTGATGGCTGAAATCACCGCAATACCGTCCACTGGTTCCGCTAACACATCATCAAAATTATCTCGATTAATGCCACCAATGGCTACCATCGGAATTGTCGGGTTATGAGCACGTAAAGCTAAAATTAATTCTGGTCCTCGCACAGCTTTAGCATCTTTTTTTGTACTTGTTGCATACATAGGACCTACGCCGATATAATCCACATAGTCTAGTTTGGTATGTGTTAATTCTTCTACAGAATTAATGGACGTACCCACAAGAGCTTTAGGCAATCGTTTGCGTACTTCTTCAAGGTCCATATCGTCTTGACCAACATGAACGCCATCGGCACCAATTCGTTCCGCTAATTCTACATCATCATTGATGATGAAAGGCACTCCATATTCCTTACAAATGTGTTGCAACTCTCGTGCCAACTGTTCTTTTTTTTCGCCTACTAAAGCGCCTTCGCCTTTTTCGCGGAATTGAAAGCACGTAATACCGCCTTTACAAGCTTCTGTCAACGTTGTATGAATATCCTTAGTATTAGGTGTTCCACAAATGAAGTACAAACCCATCATAGACTGTACAGTTTCTATATCATAGCGTTCCAAAATAATCCTCATTTCTTATATAACAACGATAAAAGATTACCTATAGTATACCACGACATCCAAACTATTCGATATGACTTGCATCATACCTATATAACTGGGCAGATTATTCTGAATACTCATCCCCATAAGCCATATGGTTCACTGGTCCATTGCCTGTACCCAACCCTGGATTATGTAAGATAGCTAACCGGATATATTCTTTACCAATGGTGATGGCTTCTTCTAAGGATTTACCTTTTGCTAATTCTGCTGTGATCACCGCCGAGAATGTGCAGCCTGTACCGTGAGTATGTACTGTGTCGTATTTAGGACTAGTCCAAGACCGGCGCATGGACATAGTATCTTTTCTAAACAAGTAATCTGTCGCTTCATCTCCGATATGACCTCCTTTGATGATGACCGCTTGAGGGCCCAATTCTTGTAATATACGAATCCCTGCTGTATGCAAAGCTTCTACCGTATCGATTTTCATATCTGCCAACACTTCCGCTTCACTGCGGTTGGGCGTAATCAATGTAGCCTTAGGAATTAATGTACTTTGCAAGGCTTTCACAGCCTCATCGGAGATAAGACGGTCCCCGCTGGTGGCAATCATCACTGGGTCTAATACATAGGGTACCTTAGAATCAATATACGTACCGATGAGTTCCATCATTTCTGCTGTGGCTAACATGCCCGTTTTCACTGCTTCCGGTACAATATCTGTATATACCGATTGCAACTGCGTTTCAATCATAGATACATCCATATGAGCAATCTGTGTCACACCTTTCGTATTTTGCGCTACTACGGATGTAATGACAGCCATACCATAGACGTGACGACTTTGAAAGCTTTTCAAGTCCGCCATCACCCCTGCACCACCTGTTGGATCTGTTCCTGCAATCGTTAACGCTCTATGTAATTTCATAGGTATCTCCTTTACTAGTAACAAAAAAGAACCAATCCTTGGGACGGTTCTTGTACAATTCCTAGTATTCGATGCCATCCACTTTCCTACGCCAGCATTATCTGGTTCAGGTCTAGGGTTTTGATACTCATCAATCTCAGCATAAGCACCCCTAGTGGTTCTTATATTAATTTAGTTATAACATGAAATAGTACCCAATGCAATACAATAAATAACAGTTGAGCCATTTTCACTATTAAGATATTTTTTCTCAATATAGATATTCATATATCCTATGTATTTCATATACTACATTAGATTCACCTATACATTCCTATTGACGTAGTATCATTCAATTCGTATAATACACCTATAAGGGGTGCTCACTAAAGTGGGCTGAGAAGTCGCTATGTGCGACTAACCCACAACCTGATTTGGATAATGCCAACGTAGGGATATACATATATTCTTTTGTAGTGCCTATACAAAAACATAGTGAACTCTCACTTATGATGTGCTTACTATAGAGAATATATATCATCTACAGGCTAATCGATTTAGATTAGTCTTTTTTGTTCCCACTGGCATGGATAGGAGTATTCATGACTGATTCAAAACTTTCATCATCGCGGTTGTCTCTCATTTGGTTCGGCGCCGCTCTTTCTATTGCGGAAATCATGACGGGCACCTATTTTGCGCCTCTAGGATTTTTCGACGGTCTATTAGCCATCATCATCGGTCACGTCATCGGCTGTTTATTATTATTTGGCGCTGGTCTTATCGGAGCGCGTGAACATATGAGTTCTATGCAAACTGTATCCACTGTCTTTGGCAATGGAGGCATGAAATTATTTTCCATTTTAAACGTTCTGCAACTGATTGGTTGGACCGGTATTATGATTTATGACGGTGCTCTTGGTGCTGTAGAATTGTGGAGTCTGCCCTTCACTGCGTGGACTGTCATCATCGGCGCTTTAATCATTGTATGGCTCTTTATCGGTATCCGTAACATGGGCTACATCAACAGTATCATGGGCTACGGCTTAGGTATCCTCTGTATCTATTTGTTGATTAGCTTGTTACAAGAAAGTTCCATTCACAGTCAAGGAATCATCACTGATGAACTGACTTTCACAGCGGCCTTAGAATTATCCATTGCTATGCCATTATCTTGGCTACCGCTAATCAGCGATTACACTCGATTATCCAAGAACCCTGTAGCAGGTACTGCAGCTAGTGCCATTGTGTATGGTGTAACTAGTTCTGTTATGTATGTATTAGGCCTCGCTGCGGCCCTCTATACAAATGAAAGCAACATTGCGAAGGTTCTTCTTCATGCTGGTTTAGGATTTGGTGGGTTAATTATCATCGTATTCTCTACTGTCACAACTACTTTTATGGATGCCTTATCTGCTGGTATTTCCTCTGAAAGCTTGCAGACTAAATATTCTGGTCGTACCATCGGTATTATCGTTACAATCATCGGTACCATTGGTGCATCTATCTATCCGATGGATAATATTATTCCTTTCTTATATATAATTGGATCCGTGTTTGCCCCAATGATTGCTATTTTATTAACTCACTATTTCTTATTACGTCATTGTCCACACCTTGACCATGGACCTAGCTTGTATATCATTTGTTGGGCATCTGGTACTTATATGTACCATCAATTCCTTGATAGCAATCCATTCTTAGGAGCTAGCTTGTCTACCATCGTAGGAACATCACTGGCAACCATTGCAACGGCGTATATTATTAGTCTTATCTCTAGAAAAAAAGCGTAAATATATCTACCATGTTTGAATGTAAGTATAATAATTAGTCACTTATCGCTCAAGGTATACATATAACTTTAAAAACAGGAGTTACCTTCTTTAAAAGGTAGCTCCTGTTTTCATTCCAATATATTACTTATATCATTGTCTCTAAAAACTCTATACTATACAATGTATATCCTAGCTGATAAGTCAAAATCTTTCGTAAAAGAATTTCTAATTGATCCCATTGATTCGCATTTAGACGTAACGGCTTCGTAGGAATCCAATCATAGTTCAAAAGCATTGTTATCCCTTGTTGTAGCTCTCGATTCACTACATATTGACAGGTTTCATAGATTTCATCACAAAGGCTTCCCATTGCCTCCGGATCTTCACAATGTTGTCCTTGTGGAACAAATCCAGCAATACTTAACATATGCCAACCTAATACAATAGATCCTAATCGAACTGGTTTATCTTGTATGGCTTGCAAAAATCGACTCATATTCGTATACACACCGCGGTCTAACTTACCTTTTTCAAATAAGGCACTCACCAGTTCACCACTAAAGGTAGCATAGGAAATATCTTCTAAGCTTCCATAATCACGTGTAGAAATCCCATCTATTTGGATAATATCGTACATGTCTCCATTAGGAGCTACTGTCAAATATAAACGACTTAAGGGTTGCAAATACGCCCCTTCTTTATAGTTAGCTTTACGCTTATGAGGCACAGAACAAAGTATAATGC
>CAUVRW010000120.1:0-4277 GCA_963554425.1 uncultured Veillonella sp. | reverse complement strand
CGTTCCACCATAGCTTTACCCGCTACTTTGTGCAATACCTTTGGAAGTTTAGATTTCATGCGTGTACCTTTACCGGCCGCTAAAATCAAACCTACTAATTCATTCATATGTATCCACCTTTATTGTTGACATAGTAATATTATATATAAATTAGCATACCATATTGTGGGAGATTTTTCGACTGTTAATTATAGTATGTATCGCCTAATATGTAACTGTGATACACACTAGGATGGTATACATTGGTCTGATTATCTGCCCTTGTCATCTTACGATGGTGTGTCTAATAACCATTCTAATACATGTTTTTGTTGAATCCCATTATAGCTTGCATTCTTATTAATCACATCGAAGGTTAATAAGAACTTAGGATAATGATCTTGTATTTGTTTTAACGGTTTAAGTTCTCGTTCTAACGTATGAGGATCTAGTACACTTTGGCTTACTTGGTAATATTCTATGGTACCGTGCTTTTGTGCGATAAAGTCGATTTCACCTTTTTGTAGATGACCTACATACACCTTGTAGCCTCGACGGATCAATTCTAAAAACACGATGTTTTCTAAGATATGACCTGTATCTTCGCCACGATTGGGTAACAAGAATTGTTTTAACGCTACATCAGCTGCATAGTACTTAGCATTTAGTTGTAATACTTCTTTTCCCCGGACATCATAGCGATTCACTTGATACATGAGCAATGCATCTTTTAGACCACTCAAATAGCGTTCAATGGTTCTACCATCCACTTTACGTCCTGCGCTGATTAGAGAGTTCTTAATCTTTGTAGGATTAATAAGACTCCCAATATTGGCAAATAAATATCTAGCTACACTTTCCAATAATTGAGGATCTCCAATTTTACTCCGAGTAATGATATCTTTCAACACAATGGTGTTAAATATGCCTTGTAAATAATCTAAGATCATAGGTAGATTATCCCCTAACATTAAAGTGCCCGGGAAGGAACTATATTGAATATATTTTTGATACAATTCCTCTAATAATTGGTGCTCATCGTTTCCATGAGCCTCACAAAATTCTTTGAATGAAAGAGGTAACATATCTAACTGCACATAACGCCCCGACAATAAAGTAGCCATTTCAGAAGACATAAAATACGCATTAGATCCAGTGATGTATACCTTCACCTTATCTTTGATATACAAACTGTCCACCACTTTTTCAAAGTTAGGCACGTGTTGTATTTCATCAAGAAATATATACATCTCTTGATGCGGTATAAGCCGTTCTAAAATGTATTCATACAGTGCCCGATACTCTTGCAAATGCTCATACTCTAAATCTTCAAAATTAATGCTTACAATCTGCTCCGGCTGAACACCTTGGGCTAACAACTCTTCCTTATACAACTGAAAGAGCGTAGACTTGCCACAACGGCGAATACCAGATACTACAATGATGGCATCCGTGTGCCGATGATTGCGTAGAAAATCTATATACTGTTTGCGTTCAATTAATTTCATCATGTTCCCTCCTTTATATTATAGATTTTTATTGTTTTGTGGATTCTATAACATATTATACCCTATACTTCATTATTTTATGGATTGGAATGTAGCTTTTTATTTATTTTAACATTTTTATGTAGTCTGTGACAAATTCTATTCATTTTTATACTACTGTATGTTATAGAATGTTATTTCATTCTAGTATCATCTATAACATAAGTCTCTATACGTTCATATTGTGCATACTCCGAGTATCTACACTACTACCATAAATACAACAAAGGAAAGCCTCCCTACTGAGGCTTTCCTTTGTAACTTTCACTAGCACATTCTACTAGTGCCTATTCTTTTATCAGTATTGTTTCATCTGTCTAGGCTTTCTCAGCAGCAGCATAGATTTTTTGTACCCCTCTATTAGATAAGTAGCAAGAGAACATACAAAGGACTACACCCACTAGCAATGTGTAGAAACCCATATCCCAGCCCCAATGGTCTACAACGAAACCAAAGAGTGTTGTTCCTAAGGAACTACCCACAAGGTAACTCATAAAACCACGCAAGCCCACGGCAGATCCTAAAGCAAAGGTTGGAATGACTTCCATTGCCTGTACTGGAATCATAGATTGTGGAATGTAAATCAAGCAGCCTGTAATACAAGCAAATACAGTGGCCCACAAAATACTATCAGAGTTCATATACCCAATCACACAAGCAAAGATTACCACTAAGCAATAGATTGGTAATTGCATAATGCGACCTTTGAAGTATTTATCTACTAAGTAGCCTGCCAAGATAGTAGATGGAATAGCAGCCCATTCAAACAACATGTACGCTACACTCATCTCTGTTTTCGTAAAACCTTTTACTTTCAGTAAGTATAAAGGAATCCAAGTAATCATGCCAAAGCGTACCATGTATACGAATACGTCAATTAACACTAAATACCAAGAGTTTGGATTTTTAAATACAAAGTTGTAGAACACTTGGAATGCGTTCATGTTCTCTGGTTTACCCGCTGCCATTTTAGCAGATTTTTGTCCTGCTGCTTCCTCTTGGAATACTTCCTCTACCGTTGGTAACCCTTCTTCTGTTGGACGTTTACGAACAAAATACAAGACTAATAGCACGCAAATGGCGGCTAATATTGCTGGTACTGCAAATGTACCGAGACGCCAATGCTCTGTTCCTAAATAGCCAATTGCTACACCCACGATAGGAGCCACAATGCCACCACCTAAGTTGTGGGACATATTCCAAATTGTACTAGCACGACCACGTTGTGATCTAGGGAACCAATACCCTACTGTAATAATTGACGGTCCTACGCCCATTCCTTGGAATAAACCTAATAAAATAACAAGTCCGATGAATAAGGAATAATGTGTAGTAAATCCCATCAATACATTCAAGATTACACATAAAGTCAACCCGATAGCCATAAAATACTTCGGATTTGCTTTATCTGCCAACACAGACATAAATCCTTTGCTAAGTCCGTATGTAATCAACAAACAGCTAGACAATAACCCTAATTGCGTTTTACTTAAATCTAGTTCACCAGATAAATAAGGCAACGCTAAATTAAAATTACTGCGCACTAAGTAGTAAGCTGCATATCCAATCCATACACCAATCAGAGAATTCATTTGCAAGCGTAAAAAACGACTTTTTACCTCTTGACTAACTTGTTCCATTCTAATGCCTCCTTTACAATGTACACCATGGCATAGTATATACCTTTTTTAGATGATAGGCTAGTAGTTTATAAACGTAAAAATGCATTTATATATAGTCTTTGCTTTCAAAGTTTGGATACAAACCACGAATCATAATATCTAATCCATCATATATGCGGACCCCTGCACTATAGACCATAAACAAAGGAATCCCATACACTCTATGGTTACGAATAGCATCCACATGTTGCAAGGCTAGGTTATCATATAAACGTTGTATAATCTCATCTTGATGTTCATAATCATCTTCTTGTAACACTACAAATATGACAGAAGGATTTAAATCAATCAATTCTTCTATATTGATGGTTTCCCCAACGTCGCCCAATAAATTACCACCAATCTCTTCTATCATCTTTCCACCAAGTGTATCGTCATCATACACACCAAACTGTCGTCCGGTAGGTTCTATAATCATCACTGTATCCTGTGTAGGATGTGTTTCTCCATATTCTTTAGCTGCTTTCACATATTGCTGTATTCGATGAACAATCTCTTCAGCTTTCTCTTTTCGATTGACCACATTTCCTAAATCCAAAATATATTGGTATTCTCCTTCTACAGTAGGTGGAGATAGTAAAGCTGAGGATCTGGCTATATAGGTATGAACACCTCTTTTCTTCCAAAATGAAGTACTTCTCCAGTTATTTTTTTGAAAGGTCGTATCCCACCCCACCAATAGATCTGGTTCCCATAATAAAACACTTTCTATATCTGGCATATCCATGCTCTTGTAAGGAATCTTTTTGTACGCTTCTTGGTAATCCTTGGAAATATATTTACTATCTGGGACTCCTATGGCTCCAATAATTCTATCTCCTACGCCTAATGCTAATAACGTTTCTACTGAATTTTGCCAAGCTGCAATAATACGATAACTCTCTCCTTCATATACTACATCTTCATCAGTTCCATCACTTGTAAGTTGATGTACAATCCTTCTGTCTGATTTTAAACCACTATCTTTACTTCTTATATATTCAGGCATAGGAATAAATTCTTCTAATCCTTGAATATGTCCATAATATATACCTGCTGAAATAATTAATATAGATGTAACAACATATAC
>CAUVRW010000119.1:0-4302 GCA_963554425.1 uncultured Veillonella sp. | reverse complement strand
ACCTAAGAGCTCTTGGGTATGCATAAATTGTACAATGTGAGTAGACAGACTGTCAATAATTCCCACTATATTGCTTACCTATCGTTTGTTATAGCTTCAAATTATAACTTTATATTTAGAAGTATTAACTCTTTATAACAATCCCACCACGTTTTGCAATGAAAGCTGCTAGGAACACACCACAAGTACCTGTGATTAACTGTGGCCACCCCATGCTGAATAAAATTCCTTTTTGCATAGCTTCTGGAATGCCTGGCATCAACTGAAATAACGCCAAGAATAGTCCATAAAGAACTACACTTTTCACAATGGCACCTGTAATCGCGGTCATCCACACACGCTTTGTACCTAATACTTTCACAGTAATTGCATATGCCATACTACCAATCGCTACTACAGGTACAAATAAAGGTATGGTCAACATACCTTGCAAGAACGCCATAATCGGCGTCACACAAGCCACTACAAATCCACTCCACAAGCCATACCGCCATGTAGCCAGTGCCGTACAAGCACCTACAATGGAGCCCACTAAAAATTGCACTAATCCGTGCATAGGAATAATCATACGAAGAAATCCTTGACTTAGCAAAGCAATGGCTAAGAGCAAGGCACTTCCTGTTATCGTTTTGACTGACATTATGCTAACCCTTCTTCCATTAAATGTTGTAATTGTTCAGCTAATACTTTTGCCGCTTTGCCCGGTTTTCCATCACCAACAGGCTCACGGTTTAAGGTTGTAATCGGAATAATACCACCAATGGTATCGGTGAAGAAGATTTCGTCTGCATCTTTTAGGAACGCTTCATCAAATTCACGCTCAATAATCGTAATCCCTGCCGTCGGTGCAACACGAGTCACTACTAACTGACGAGTGATACCTTTTAGAATATGATGATCAGCTGGATGCGTATAACATACACCATCTTTCATAACGAATACATTAGAAGTAGCCCCTTCTGTAACGATTCCATCACGTACCAAAATAGCTGTATAGGCACCTTTTTTCTCAGCTTTCGTTTGTGCCAAAATATTTGGAATTAAGTTTAGTGTTTTGATGTCCACACGAGCCCAACGTTCATCTGGTAATGTAATCGCTTTTACACCTTCTTGCAAGGCTCCTAAATCTGTCGTAATAGGCTTGATGAACATATACATTTGCGGTTCTAATTTAGAACGTTCAAACGCATGATGACGTGGTGTTACCCCACGAGTAATCTGTAAATAGATATATCCATCAGTAATTTCACTTTGTTCGATCATAATTTCGTGCAATTCTTGCAACTCGTCAGGAGGCATACGCACAGGAATGTCCATTTCACGCATAGAACGATACAGACGATCTTGATGATAGGAAAAGGCAAACGCACGACCGTTGTACACACGCACTACCTCGTATACACCATCACCAAAACAATATCCTCTATCATCAAGACTAACCACCTTGGCACCTGGCTCTACCATCTCGCCATTAAAATATGTTAATTCTTTCATAGTAACACCTCATAGTATACATACGAATCAAGTATTATCTTCATTATAGTACAGACAAGTATAAAATTCTACATATTTTACAGTAAATCTTCTGTAGACGTACATATCCTATTCAAAAGCAAACTAAGTAGAGCGCAAGTTTGCAAATGACACTCACCCCTATCTCTGAGGAATATAGTATTCGTAGTAACCTTGTAGCGTCATTTATTAACTAGATAGCACCTACCCTAAGAAGATCACGGTGTGCTCCGAACAAACACTTACAAACTCATCCTTGAGGAGCACAGTTATGCGTAGCAGCCTTGTGGCCTTCTTACTAGCTAAATTACACAAACACAAGAAGAGCACGACATGTTCCGGAGCAAACCTAACCACTGTATCAGTTTGTGGAGGAATATGTCGTGCTCTTCCCTTTATCTTATGTAATTAATAACGCCAGAGGCTGCATAGCGAAACCAGCGACGATTTATTTTCCTAACACATAAGCCCGTACTTGTTTCGGCAACCCCTCTAATCCTTTTGTCAATCCAAATGACAAGATGACCGCACTCACATACATAAGCACCACTGTCGTTGTTGTATATCCTAATCCGCCAATTTGCAGCACTTTATCCAATAGAATGAGCATAAATGGATGCACTAAATAGATGCCATAGGATGCATTACCCAGTTCTGTCCAAAAGGTTTCCACAATGTCACTCATGGATGACACGGTAAAGGCCCACACAAAAAAGAGGCAACCCATGCCTGTATATACCAAGCCTTGAGGGCTTAGCTGATGCACTGTATAGATGGCTTCTAATCGAGTATATCCCCACTCTGCCATCACATAGTAATAGGATCCTAGCATCGACACTAAGGATACGATAAATCCAACGGTGATACCGAAACCATGGTCGTCAATCCATTCCAGCATCGCATCAAATCGTTCTGCTAAGAGTCCACCTAATAGGAAAATCCATATATAAAATCCTACAAAATAATTGAGACGCATGCTAAAGATATACTGCAACCATTCTTGTGAAAACTGCACAGAACCTGCCATATACGATGACCAATAGTTTACTGCCATTTGCACAAAAAACAATACCGTCATACTAAGAATTGGCGCTTTCAGTATAAACCGTAGAGCCCAGCGCCAAAGTGGCATCAATGCATAAAACCAGAGAAGGATCACCAAGAAATACAGATGATACATGCCATTCCCAAAGAGCAGAGTCAGTCCTAGTACATGTGGCATCAATCCCCAGGCGCTATGAGCTAACACCGCATTATAGGCTGTATATAAAATTGTCCATAGAATATATGGATAGAGTACCACTTGTATACGCCGGCGCAAAAAGTTGGAGTAAGAGAATTCATCCTCCACCGATGTATGATAAAACAATCCAAAGGCGGATAAAAAGAAAAATGCAGGCACTGTAAATCGTGATACAATTTCTAATAACCCTAATAGATGTATGTTAATCGCAGGGTTTGCCAAGGCATAGGACCCTACATGGATACCGATAACACCTAACATACAAAGACCCCGCATATAAGTGATAGCCGGTATGGCTGGTTTTCTCATAAGTCCTCCAAAAAAGAGGGGCTACGCCCCCCTCTTCTTGTATTACGTAACATTATTGAGCTTGTTTCACCTTTTTAGCTTCTGCTTTTTCTTTGGCCGCTTTTGCCTCGGCTTCCGCCTTTGCTTTAGCTTCTGCTTCTAGCCGTGCTCGTTCTGCCGCTTCACGTTGCAAGCGTAATTCTTTTTGTAACGGAGCCACAGGTTCACGATATACGGTGATATCAGTTTCAAACAAGCGTCCCCATGGGAATCGAGCCGATACAGTACGAGGGTCTAATTTTAAGTACGTAGCTGCAAAGTCCTGTACTCGTTCACCTAAATAGCTTTCTAATGCTTCATTCAACGTACCTGTGTATTTCACATTATCTGTGCGGATAGAGTCTTGCATTCGATATACATCTTTACGGATATTCGCTTGGTATGCCCAGTTATCCAAGTATTGTTGCGTCAACATATCACGATGACTTTGGTCATCCATGTGCACCCCTAAAATACCTTGTGCTATAGCATATCCAATAGTATTACTTGCCGTATTCCAGCCATTATAAGCGCTTACTTTATACAGTAAATCTCGTTGGTACAGTCCATACACTAACGTATTATCCGACCCATTCGAGTAAGCAATATCTGCAATGCTAACAGGCACCCCTTGATTCATAGACGCTTGAATGTGATCTAAAAATTCATTAGTACTTCTAGAAATCATTGGAAAGTTTTCAAAGGCTTCTGATTCACCTGTCACCATACCTAATGGCGTATTCACCGCTAGTAGGACTGATGGTTTGCCTTTGGCTTTCATCGTACCACCTACAGCCACTACATGTTCAGCAATTGTTTTTTCTACCTTTTGATCCTCGTAGTGTGGCACTGTTTCACCACCACCACCTAATGGATAGATAACCTCAAAGGTAGGGGTCAAGTGATTGCGATCCACATGGTCACGAGCAATCAATAACAATCCTAATTGATCCGCTCCTGGGAAGCTACCATATTGCGTAGGAGAAAGTCCTTTACTATATTTTTGTAAATAACGCCCCTCCATAGCCGATTGAGATAAACTACTAGTATCGTCATGACCCAAGGCAAAATATTTAAATACGCCTTTTTTAGTTATATCAATTAACTGACGGTTGATTTCCATATTTTTTTGACGACGATGGAACCAATCTTGTAAAAACTCCACAGGCACCGTAGCTTGCAACATGAACAACTCTTTTTGTTCATCTGCCGTCAATTTT
>CAUVRW010000118.1:0-4305 GCA_963554425.1 uncultured Veillonella sp. | reverse complement strand
TCTTCGCCATTACCAGATGCTTCAAAATATCGAATTAACTTTTCTTTATCTTTCACGTTGTTTTCCTATTTCATTTGACCGCTCATAGCAAGCTAGGACACCTTCCATAATAGAGGACCGTAAGCCTTCTTTCTCCATGGCAGCAATACCAGCTATGGTAGTCCCCCCTGGAGAAGTCACTTGGTCCCGCAATACACTCGGATGAGAGCCTGTTTCTAAGGCAATCAAGCCAGATCCATACATAGTCTGCACTGCCGCTTGCAACGCCAATGACCTAGTAAGACCAATCCGAACTCCTGCATTGGTCATAGCATCTAAAATGGTATACATATAGCCTGGACCAGCCCCCGCTAACGCACCAATACGGTCTAAATCAGCTTCTGAACATACGACAGCTTCGCCTAATGCTTCAAAAATGCGCAAAGCTTGTTCCCGTTCACCTGGTGTTACCTCGTCACTACTTGCAATAGCTGTAAAACCAGCTTTCACTAAGATGGGTGTATTCGGCATAGCTCGCAACCAATGCGCATGAGGCGCAAACGACTGCAAGGTATCCAATGTAATGCCAGCTGCAATGGAAATACATAGCGTTCTCGGCTCAATAAGTGGGCCTACCTCTTGCATAAGAGATGGCAATACTTGAGGTTTTACGCCAAATACGATGGTTCTATACTCATCAAAAGCAGGTATGGCATCACAATCCGTAAAGGCTGTCACACCAAATGTGCGCTCTAATTCCGCCGCTTGTTCACTGCGACGTACCAATACATCTACTTCCTCAGGACCCCAAACACCTTGTTCCAAAGTCCCTTGTAAAATAGCACCACCCATCGATCCTACGCCAATTAGCAGTATTTTTTGCATGGCTACCTCCTAATAGTTAGGCTTGTGGCTCTTTCCAAGCTAATTTATCAGATATTTCTGTATACTCTTTATCTGTATAATCTACTGTTACATTTACTGGTACGCAGATGAAAATATCTTTACCAATTTTTTCTAATTTGCCATCTAAAGCAAATGTAGCGCCACTAACAAAGTCCACAATGCGTGCAGCTTCATGAGGGTCTGTATTTTCAAAATTAATCACTACTGGACGCATATCGCGCAATTGATTTGCAATGTTTTCAGAGTCTTCGAATGCTTTTGGCTCTACGATGACTACTTTCATACCACTAGAACGTTGTGCCACTGTATTATATCCTCCTGTTTTTGGTTTTACTGCAGATGCTACAGGTCCATTACCACCTGCCACTGGTGCTGTTACCACTGGCTGTTGAAATTCTTCTTCATATGTATCATCTGAATACTCTTCATATTCATATCCATCATCTTGATTACCGCCAAAAAAGTTTTTTACAGAATTCCAGCTGTCTTTCAGTGCCATCGTCATTTCCTCCATTACTTATCATAGTGGCGTTCTCCAAATATTGCGGTTCCCACACGAACAATATTTGCACCCTCTTCAATTGCTACTTCAAAATCATGGGTCATCCCCATGGATATATATTCAATCTGCCCTTCATCAAAATGAAGTTTCATGTCTTCAAATAAAGCATGAGCCACTCGAAAAATTGGGCGAGCCTCTTCTGGATCATCAAAAAATGGTGCCATACACATAAGCCCTTTTACCCGTACATTGGGTAATGTTTTGGCATATTCCCGTATGGTAGGAAACTCTTCCACATCCATCCCAGACTTGCTCTCTTCTCGTGCCACATTGACTTGCAGTAATACTTCTTGTACTAACCCTTCCCTAGCGGCAATGCGCTGAATTTCATCCAACAACTTAACACTGTGAACCGAATGAATCAATGCAAACTTACCTATCACATTGCGGACTTTGTTGTTTTGCAACTGTCCAATCAAATGCCATTGTAACTCTGGTCCCTGGTAGAGTTCCATTTTTTCTTTTGCTTCTTGTACACGATTCTCACCCACAGTTCTTACGCCTAACTGGGCTACCTCTTGTACAGCCTCTACAGGATGATTCTTCGTCACCGCTACTAGCGTAACAGAATCTGTTCTTCCCACTCGTGCTTTCGCCGCTTCAATGCGTTCCTGCACTTCATGTAATGCTGTTGCTATCATATATGCCAGTCCTCTTTCGTCGTTACATTCCACTCTGAAAGGTCTTCATAAAAAAAATAATACTTTATCTTTCTTATTATAAACGAAAGAATAAGAAAAGTACATAGAAAAAGCATGATTTCAAGCCTAGTTCTCTGTATTTTCTTATTCTTAGTTATCTAGTTTATGTATTTGTCAAGTATTCCATGTGTGGGTGAAAGTATATGTCCCCGATCGTGCACCGCCATCGCATGTGATGTCCTCGAGTGCCCTACAATGTCCTAGGGTGTCCTGTGAAAGTAACCATCCTTAAGAAAAAGGAATCTAACACATCTGTACCTAGGCTTGGTCTCGCAGGACAGCAAACATGGCCATTCGACCTGTACGCCCTTGATCTCGCCGGTACGAGTAACATCCATCAGTGGTCATCGTGTCTGTGGATGATACCGACACTTGCTCCAGTGGTACGCCCTTCTGCACCACACAGGATGCAATGTATCCTTTCAAATCTACATGTGGTGTAGCTGTTATTTGTCCGTCTCGTTGAATATACCGCACCACCTGGTCCACCTGTGAAAGTCCCAAGGTATGCATGTCCTGTCGAAATTGTTCACCAATCTCCTCGCTTACCTCGAAGGAATCTGCTCCAATGGAAGGACCGATGAAGAGATAGCAATCAGAAGGCAACGTTCCGTACGCATCGTGCATACTATCCATCGTGCGCTCCACAATGTGAGCGATGGCTCCACGCCACCCTGCATGGACAACTGCCACTGCATGATGCACCGCATCATAGATGAGCACAGGTACACAGTCCGCCACAAGCAACAAGAGAGGAACATTCACCAAGTTTGTATGAATCGCATCGCTGTCTGGGATACTGTCATCCCAACTAAAAGCACCTCGACCAACAAGCTCTTGTGTCACCCTCGTCACACCTACACCATGCACTTGTTCACCACAGGTCAAACGATGAGAATCCACACCTAACACCTGTGCTAAACGTTTACGGTTTTCCTCCACCATTTCTGGAGCATCACCAACATGCAGCCCCATGTTGAAACTATCAAAGGAACCTTCACTGATACCGCCATAGCGATAGGTGACGCCGTGAGTGAGAGGGAATTGCTCTAGCAGAGGACTGTATTCGTAGGTAATACTTGTGGAATTATCTTGAGAAAATGGTGAATGATGAAGAGAGGAGAAAGTTTGGAATAGTTGCGTTTTGTTCATGTTGTGCCTCCTTTGGGCTCGTAGAATTGTTAGAATACTCTAATCTTAGTAACTTTTTCTCCATCATTAATGAATTTAATGCCATATACATAATCTGATTGCCAAATAAATACACCATAAAACCAAGTATTATCATCATAAATACGTACTGGCCTACCATATGCCTCATACACTTTTTCTAACGAATCTCCTACTGCGATTCCTCGATAGGTAGCAGCATCACGATTAGTAACTTCAATTACTCCAGCCCTTTCGATTTGCCCATAAATACTGCTATACGTTATACCACCATATCGCATGAAGGCTCTTTGCTCTCCATCTCGTCTATACTCATGGTGAACTTCCTCTGTAGGATTACCTAAAATTCGACGAATCTCCTCATAGGTAGCATTAGGGTATACTCCAGCTATAGTACGTTCTGCCCCTCCTAAATGATGTCCAACCTCTTGACCTGATGGATAGCGACTCGGATACTCAGACCGTTGTGGTAATCGAATTGTACTCGCAGAGGATCCACTCGTTCCAGTAGAGCTGCTTTGTTTCCCCGCTTCATTCCAAGATTTTTCAACCTTTTTCCACGTTTTAGACAACCAGCTAGCTTCTACATGGGCTGGTGTAAAGATAGTAGCACTGAATAGTGCTAGTAAAATAGATGTAGTTATTTTTTTCATGTTCTCTCTCTTTCATTACAACTCATATACTATTCAAGCATCAGACTATTCTATTACTAGTATATCATTAATACATCCATACATTCTATCTAGGCAATTAAACTTTTCACACATTCCACAATAGGCAAATCTGCTTCTAACCAATCTACATCATATAATGTTTCTAACCCTAACCAACGAGCTGCACTATGTTCTTGCAAATGAAAGTCTCCTAATAATTCACATTGATAGGCATGCATAATAAGATGAAAGTTAGGATAGTCATACTCTACGGTTGTTAAAAAATCTCCTACTGTAATCTGCACATCTAATTCTTCTTGTATCTCACGAGATA
>CAUVRW010000117.1:0-4344 GCA_963554425.1 uncultured Veillonella sp. | reverse complement strand
TCCAGCAAAGTCAAAGACCATTGAAAAATTTTTAGGTGATGACTATGTGGTAAAAGCTAGCATGGGACATTTAAGAGATTTACCTAAAATGCAAATGGGTGTATCTATTACTAATGGATTTTTACCTAGATATTTGAATGTACCAGGTAGAAAGGCTGTTATCGAAGAGTTACGTAAAGAAGCAGATAAGGCAAAAGCTGTGTATTTGGCAACTGACCCTGACCGTGAAGGAGAGGCGATTTCTTGGCATTTAGCTCATATTTTAAATATAGATGCAACTACGCCATGTCGGGTGACTTTCAATGAGATTACTAAGCATGCTATTCAAGAGGCGATAGCAACACCTAGACCGATTGATATGCATATGGTGGACGCTCAACAGGCTCGTCGTGTATTGGACCGTATTGTAGGTTATAAATTAAGCCCTTTACTGTGGAAAAAAATTTGTAAAGGTCTTAGCGCCGGACGTGTTCAATCTGTAGCCGTACGCATTATCTGTGATCGGGAGAGAGAGATCCAAGCCTTTGTTCCAGAAGAATATTGGACTATTGAAGGTGTGTATCAAACTACTAAGAATGAACAATTTGATGTGGTAGTGACTCACAAAGGCAATGAAAAGTTAACGATTTCTAATGAAATAGAAAGTAATGCCGTATTAAGCGTTATTCGTGGTCGTGAAAGTGTAGTTAGTTCTGTAGAATCACGGCAACGTAGTCGTAAAGCACCTGCTCCATTTACGACGTCTACGATGCAACAAGAAGGTGTACGAAAACTGAATATGAATGCAAAACGCATTATGTCTGCTGCGCAACATTTATATGAAGGTAAAGAAATTGGTGGCTATGGTCATGTAGGTTTGATTACGTATATGCGTACGGATTCCACTCGGATATCGAAGGAAATGCAAGAAGCAGCTAAAGCCTATATTCTTAAGACTTTTGGGAAGGAGTTTTATCCAAGTAAACCAAATGTATTTGGAGCGAAGGCGAATGCACAAGATGCGCATGAAGCAATTCGCCCTACCATGTTGGAATTGCCACCTAAAGCGGTAGCGTCCTATTTAACTAGTGATGAGCTAAAATTATATACCTTGATTTGGAATCGATTTTTAGCTAGTCAAATGGCTCCACAGAAAAGTGAAACAGTAACCATGAACTTTCATGTAGATGAGTATACGTTAAAGGCATCAGGGAATCGTGTGCTATTCAAAGGCTTTACAGAAGTCTATGAAGAAGCTAAAAAAGAAGATGACCATATATTGCCAGCTCTAGAGAAAGGGCAAACTATTATGCCTATTTCTATAGATGGTATACAGCATTTTACGCAACCTCCAAGTCGTTATTCTGAGGCAGGTCTTATCAAAGTATTAGAAGAACAAGGAATTGGTCGTCCAAGTACGTATGCAGCAACCATTGATACCATTTTAAAACGGAATTATGTGGAACGGAAGGACAAACAGTTTATTCCTACTGACTTAGGATTTGCTGTGGTGGAGTTTTTAACAACTCACTTTGAAAAGTTCATTAATATGAAATTTACTGCTTCAATGGAAGAAGATTTAGACCATATTGCACAAGGGACTAACTTCTACGAAGCTGTGATTCATTCATTCTATGAAAGTTTCGAGAAGGAGTTATACACAGCTGAATCGGCTGAAAGGATAGAGATAGAAGCAGAGAAGAGTGGTATTCTTTGTGAAAAATGTGGACATGATATGGTCTACAAATTAGGGCCTTATGGTAAATATTTAGCATGCTCTAACTTTCCAGATTGTCGAAATATTAAGTCCATTACAGTTAGCACAGGGGTAACCTGTCCGAAATGTAAATCTCATGAAATTTTAGAACGTAAATCTAAGAGAGGTCGTATCTTTTATGGTTGCGAAGGGTATCCATCTTGTGATTTTACTATGTGGGATAAACCTATTGATAAAACCTGTCCCGTTTGTGGCAGCTTAATGGCTGAAAAAGTATATAAAAACGGCAATAAGAAAGAGTTTTGTTCCAATCCTGATTGTGAAACAAGGCCAAAACGTAAACCTAGAACAAAGAAAGAAGATAAAGAATGAAAGAGTTTGTAACTATTATTGGAGCTGGTCTTGCTGGCTCTGAGGCAGCCTATCAATTGGCTAAACGTGGTATTCCTGTACACCTATATGAAATGCGCCCAAAGGTGTCTTCACCGGCTCATCATACAGATCAATTTGCGGAGTTAGTATGCTCTAACTCTTTGCGTGCAAATACCATAGAAAATGCAGTGGGTCTTTTGAAAGAAGAAATGCGTCGCTTAGATTCCTTAATTATGGAATCTGCCGATGCTACTCAAGTTCCAGCAGGTGGTGCCTTGGCCGTAGATCGTCATGCTTTTAGCAAAAGGGTCACAGAACGTATTAAAGAACACCCCTTAATTACGGTGATTCATGAAGAAGTGACTGAGATTCCGGCAGAAGGTATTGTTATTTTTGCAAGTGGTCCACTTACATCAGAAGCATTAGGAACTAAGATTAAGGAGTTAACTGGCTCTAAAGATTTTTATTTCTATGATGCAGCAGCCCCTATAGTAACAGCAGATTCTTTGAATTACGATAAAGTATTTGCAGCCTCACGGTATGATAAAGGGGATGCAGACTATTTAAACTGCCCTATGACGAAAGAAGAATACGATGCTTTCTATGAAGCTCTGACTACGGCTGATGTGGTACAACCCAAAGATTTTGAAAAAGAAATTTATTTTGAAGGTTGTATGCCTGTAGAAATTATGGCATCCCGTGGGGTAGATACATTGCGTTATGGACCTTTAAAACCAGTTGGTCTTGTAGATCCTCGGAACAATATTGAGTGGCATGCAGTAGTGCAGTTACGCAAGGAAAACAAAGAAGCTACTATGTACAATTTGGTGGGCTTTCAAACACATTTAAAATGGGGCGAACAAAAGCGAGTATTCCAAATGATTCCAGGTTTAGAGAATGCAGAATTTATTCGCTATGGCGTGATGCATCGTAACACGTATATTAACTCTCCAGAACTGTTAAACCAAGCATTCCAACTACAGTCTAATCCACGATTATTCTTTGCTGGTCAAATGACAGGTGTGGAAGGTTATTTAGAATCAGCAGCTGCGGGTATGATGGCAGCCATCCAAGTGGCACGTATGTTACAGGATAAAGAATTTGTTACATTCCCGAAAACAACGGCTCTTGGTGGGTTAAGTCATTATATCAGTGCCTATGAAGGTTCTAACTTCCAACCAATGAATATAAATTTCGGTATCATGGAACCTTGGGGAGCTAAAGTACGTAAGAAAAAAGAAAAAAATGCATTAATTGCGCAACGTGCTTTAGAAGAATTAGATGTATTAATTGTAGAAGAAGAGTTACTATCTTAATTCATGAATTGGTACCCAATAGGTATAGTACTTTAGATGTACAAAGGAAATAGAACCTTGTAATAATTGAAGTCTTATAAATATGAAAAAGAGGAAAGAAGTCGTCATGACATTCTTTCCTCTTTGTATTTATAATAGATATGTTATTATATTGATGTTGCGTCTATCACGACGTGTTGGAAGATAATAGAATCTATTATTTTACTTTTTTGCTTTTTCCTGTAGGGAATACATGTGTGTCCGTTGTTCCTTTATAATGAAGGTATAGCCAGATACCAAATGATACAGCCATTACTATTAAGCTGGTAACTTGTGCAGATTTAAATCCTAATGTTAGATTCACATAATCTCCACGTAGGAATTCTAAGAAGAATCGTAAGCCAGAATACAAGAAGGCATATAAGCAGAATATTTGTCCTTTTTTATGAGGGAATACATTAGCCAATAGTAAGATAACAAATAAAATAACATCTACTTGACCTTCCCAAATTTCAGCAGGCCATAATGGTTGATTACCATAGGTACGGTATGCCAATGTAGTTTCTGGGTAGAGAATACCAAAGTTTCCCCCGGTAGGGTGACCAAAGGCATCACCATTCATTACATTCGCCATACGTCCTACAGATTGACCTACCATAAGGGCTGGTGCAAATAAATCAGCAAATGCCCAAGGATCTACTTGTTGTTTCTTTAAATAATAAATCCCTGCAATAGCACCTAATAATACGCCACCTTGGATAGCCATACCACCTTGCCACACATAAGGGATTTCCAATAAGTGATTGTGGTAGTATCCCCAGTCGAAGAAGAATACATCCCATAGTCGAGCACCAATGATGCCAGCGATAGCGACAATAATGGTGAAATCCACCATATGCTTTTCCCAACCACGGCCATCTTTTTTCATAATAAAGTAGCCCACAATAGCAGCACTAATAATACCTAAAGCAAGTAGTAATC
>CAUVRW010000116.1:0-4345 GCA_963554425.1 uncultured Veillonella sp. | reverse complement strand
TAAGCGATGATTAGGGATGGACCTGGATATGCTTCAGCTTCTGCCAATGCTTTCATCAATTGGTTCATGTCAGCACCCATACCAACTTGAGCCACATAGATGTTGCCATATGTCATAGCGATCATGCCAAGGTCTTTTTTGTTTGTACGTTTACCTTGCGCAGCGAATTGAGCAACCGCACCTACACGAGTAGATTTAGATGCTTGACCGCCAGTGTTGGAGTATACTTCTGTATCGAATACGAATACGTTAACGTCTTCGCCGGAAGCCAATACATGGTCAAGACCACCGAAACCGATATCGTATGCCCAACCGTCACCACCGAAGATCCATTGGGAACGTTTTACAAGGTATTGTTTTTTAGCCAATACTTCTTTTACAGCTTCTGTTTGTTCTACTTTGGAAAGAGCATCGATCACAGCTTTAGCGCGGTCACGAGTACCTTCGCCTTGAAGACGTTTTTCTAACCACAAGTCAAGAACTTGTTTAGTTGTTTCATCAGCAGTTTCAGCGATGGAAGCTACAGTTTCAGCTAATTGTGTACGGATTTTTTCAGTACCGATGAACATACCATAACCGAACTCAGCGTTGTCCTCGAATAAGGAGTTAGCCCATGCAGGACCTTGGCCTTGTTGGTTTTTAGTGTATGGAGATGCTGGCATAGATGCACCCCAGATGGAGGAACAACCTGTCGCATTGGAAATCATCATACGGTCACCGAACAATTGAGTAATCAATTTCGCATATGGAGTTTCACCACAACCTGCGCAAGCGCCGGAGAACTCAAGCAATGGAGTTTTGAATTGGGAACCTTTTACAGTTTCTTGTTTCATTGGGTGAGATTTAGTTGGTAATGCTACACCATAATCCCAAGCTGGAGCAAATTCTAATTCGCCATCGATAGGGCGCATTTCGATTGCTTTTCCTTTAGGAGCTGGACAAATGTTTACACAGTTACCGCAACCTAAGCAGTCTAATGGAGATACTGCAATACGGAATTGCAATTCGCCTTTAGTCATCATTTCTGGAATTGTTTCAAAGTTTTCTGGACCCGCTGCTGCTTCTTCTGCTGTCGCTAAGATTGGACGGATAGTCGCATGTGGACATACGAAGGAACATTGGTTACATTGGATACAGTTTTCTTTGATCCAGTGAGGAACGAATAAAGCCGCACCACGTTTTTCGAATGCTGCTGTACCTGCAGGTAATGTACCATCTTCATAGCCTGTGAAAGCAGATACTGGTAAATCGTAACCAGCTTGTGCATTAACAGGTTTAGCAATGTTAGCCACATAGCTTGGGCAAGTTGTGCAAGAAGATTTTTCAAAAGTATCTTCAGAATCTTTTGCATCTTTCCATGCTGCTGGAACGTCTACTTTTACAAGAGCACCAACACCTTGGTCAACAGCTTGGTTGTTCATGGCAACAACGTCTGCACCTTTTTTACCATATGTTTTTTCGATAGAGTCTTTTAAGTACTCTACTGCTTTATCGATAGGAATAATTGTATCTTCAGTCAATTTGAAGAATGCAGCTTGTGTAACCATGTTGATACGGCCACCCAAACCAATTTCAGCTGCAATTTTCGCTGCATTGATGATGTAGAAGTTCAATTCTTTTTCAGCAATTGTACGGCGAAGTTTTGCTGGTAATTTTTCTGCCAATTCTTCTGGACCCCAAGTACAGTTCAATAAGAATGTACCGCCATGTTTGATACCACGAAGAAGATCATATTCATGTACATAAGATTGACGATGACAAGCAATGAATTCTGGTTCAGTTACCAAGTATGGTTTGTTGATTGGGTTTTTACCAAAACGTAAGTGAGACATTGTCACACCACCAGATTTTTTGGAGTCATAGTCGAAGTATGCTTGTGCATACATATCTGTATGGTCACCGATGATTTTGATAGCAGATTTGTTAGCACCTACAGTTCCGTCAGAACCGAAGCCCCAGAATTTACATCCAGTTAAACCTTCAGTTTTTACGGATACACCTTCAGCACGGTTCAAGGACAAGTTAGTTACATCGTCATTGATACCCAATGTGAAGAAACGTTTGCCAGCTTCTGCTAACATGTTATCGAATACTGCTACAAGGTCAGCTGGGATTACGTCTTTAGAAGAAAGACCATAACGACCGCCGAATACTTTAGCATTGATATTGTGTTGAACAAGTGCTGCTTGAACATCTAAGAATAAAGGTTCAGCTAAAGCACCTGGTTCTTTTGTACGGTCTAATACTGCAACGCGTTCTACAGTTTTAGGAAGAGCCGCTACAAAACGATCTGTCGCAAATGGACGGAATAAGTGTACTTGTACGAAACCAACTTTACGGCCTTGTGCATTTAAGTAATCTACAGTTTCAGTAGCTACTTGTGCAGAAGAACCCATTGTTACGATTACGTCAGTTGCATCAGCTGCACCATAGTAATTGAACAATTGGTAATCACGACCAGTGATTTTGTTGATTTCATGCATGTAATGTTCTACTACATCAGGAACTTGTAAATAGAATGGGTTAGAAGCTTCACGATGTTGGAAGTAGATATCAGGGTTTTCAGCAGTACCGCGAGTTACAGGAGCATCTGGATTCAACGCACGTTGACGGAATGCTTCTAAAGCGTCTTGGTCTACTAAAGGTTTTAATTCATCATATTCTAATACTTCGATTTTTTGGATTTCGTGAGAAGTACGGAAACCGTCGAAGAAGTTGATGAAAGGAACGCGAGTTTTTAACGCTGTTAAATGCGCAACTGGAGCAAGATCCATAACTTCTTGTACAGAGGATTCTGCTAACATAGCACAACCAGCAGCACGAGCTGCCATAACGTCTTGATGGTCACCAAAGATAGACAATGCTTGCGCTGCGATAGCACGAGCTGCTACGTGGAATACACCTGGAAGTAACTCACCAGACACTTTGTACAAGTTAGGTAACATCAATAATAGACCTTGAGAAGATGTGAAAGTAGTTGTCAATGCGCCCGCTTGTAAAGAACCGTGAACTGCTGCTGCAGCGCCGGCTTCGGATTGCATTTCAACAACCTGTACAGTATGACCGAACAAGTTTTTACGACCTTGTCCTGCCCATTCATCCACATGTTCTGGCATTGGAGAAGATGGAGTGATTGGATAAATCGCTGCCACTTCAGAAAAACCATACGCTACGTGAGCTGCAGCTTGGTTGCCGTCCATAGTTTTCATTTTACGCATGTTAAAATAGCCTCCTTAAAGCAAATAAAAATTAACACTTGTAGTTACATACAAAATAGGGGGATGTATACAGATTCTTATCTAAGCACTCGCCGGATAAGTCTTCCCCTCTTGAGTATCAAATTGTTTTTGAAATATGAATCATTTATTTCTAAAAAGATTGCATATGTTGCAAAAATGTAATAATATATAAGTTATATAGTACCTCTTTGCAAATTTGTGAAGTAGTAACTCTACTTCTTGAACAAATTGATATAGCCTTATGGTTTCATTATACATTGAGAACGAGAACTTCGCAATACCATATACACTATATCCATTGCTAATTATGCGATTATCAATTTACATTTACACATGCTTTATTGCTCAAATAGCATACCAAAAAAGAGGGCTTTTGTTATTACCATATTTAAGAGGTGCATTATGGACTTTCATCACTTAAAATACTTCGTAGAAGTGGCGGATCAAAAAAGTTTCAGCAAGGCCGCAAGAAATCTTCACATTTCACAATCTGCTATCAGCCGTACTATAAAAGCTCTTGAAGATGAGCTAGGTGTTGTATTATTCATTCGTAATGCAAAATCTGTAGAAATGACTGACGGTGGCACCATCTTCTTAACACATGCCAAACGTGTCGTGTTTATGTTCGAACATTTAAAAATTGATTTCGAAAACGAATTCCGTCTAGAACAAGGTTCTGTTCTAATTGGCTTGCCACCTGTAACAGATGCTCCTATCTTTGCACAATTATTAGGAGAGTTTAAACAAACCTACCCACAAATTGAGCTAGAGCTATATGAGCATGGTTCTAAAAAAATAGAAATTTCTGTTCAAGAAGGTCTTATTGACGTTGGCATTATCTGTACAAAGCCAAATGCTAAAGAGTTCGACTCCTTCTATTTAACAAGTGATCCTCTTAGCGTAATTCTACCAAAAGACAATCCACTAGCAAACGAAGAGTCTATTTCCTTAGAACAATTAGCGGATCAACCATTTGTACTACATAAAGATGACTTTAATCTGCACGACGAGATTGTGAAATCCTGTAAATCTGCAGGGTTCCAACCACATATCGTCTTTGAAACTAGCCAACGAGATTTGATGTTACAAACTGTAGCGGCTCATCT
>CAUVRW010000115.1:0-4348 GCA_963554425.1 uncultured Veillonella sp. | reverse complement strand
AAGATACAGAGTTCAAAGTATTCCGCTCCGTTATCGACAATGGCGGTCAAGTAAAAGGTATCGTTGTAAAAGGCTATGCTGGCATTCCACGTCGTGAATTAGATGATTTGACAAACTTCGTAGGTATCTATGGTGCCAAAGGTTTGGCTTGGGCTTGTTTCAATGAAGATGGCACGATCAAATCTCAAATCATGAAATTCTTAGGCGAAGATACAGTGCGCAATATCGGTGCGAAAATGAACGCAGAACCAGGTGATTTGGTATTGATGATTGCGGACAAACCAGCTGTAGTTGCGAAAGCGCTTGGCGAATTACGTCTTGAAATGGGTAAACGCCGTGGTCTAATCGACGAAAATAAATTGGCATTCTTGTGGGTAACTGACTTCCCTATGTTTGAATACGATGAAGAAGATAAACGCTTTGTGGCAATGCATCATCCGTTCACATCTCCACGTGAAGAAGATATGGACTTGTTAGCTACGGATCCAGGTGCTGTGAAAGCCATCGCCTATGATATGGTATTGAATGGCGTGGAAATCGGTGGTGGTTCCATCCGTATTTACCAATCTGATGTACAAGAAAAAGTATTCAATGCGATCGGCTTAAGCACAGAAGAAAGTCGTTCTAAATTTGGCTTTATGTTAGATGCCTTTGAATACGGTGCTCCTCCACATGGTGGTTGCGCTTTCGGTTTAGATCGTTTGGTAATGTTGATGGCGAAACGTCAATCCATTCGTGACGTGATTGCATTCCCTAAAACACAAAGTGCATCCGACTTGATGAGCCAAGCTCCATCTGAGGTAGCACCAAAACAATTGCGTGAATTACATATCAAAACAGATGTGGCAAAAGAAAAATTAGTATAATAGAAATTTGTCCAATAGAAAATTGTTATACTTGTAAGGATAGGAACGGTGTATTTCTTCTTGAAATGACCGTTCCTTTCTGCTATACTATGAGTAAAGAAATTCCTGCTATGTGCGTGTTATATCGCAGTTTTGAGCCAACATTTTAACTTAGGGATTCTCACTCTTGTAAGGGCACTCTGCCTCTACGAGGACTGTAATCTTACAAGGAGGAAACCCACCTGCCTTTGCAGGATCAAAACACGGTATGGATACGGCATAGTGGGGTCTTTATAACCGCCTTATGGTGGTTTATTTTTTTTGTATTAATAAGAACATATAGACTATATAACTAGATGTATGTATAATAAAGTGCAGAAAGTATTTGTCGTAGAATGAGGATTCTATAAGTTTGTGGCTCAGCTGATTGTGCAAACGATACAGGAATTGTTTATTAAGAGTACCAATAAGGAAGTCTAGGCATCAACTAGGTATAAGTATATATGTTTGTACTAGTGCATGCAGGGTGGCAGTTGTCAATATATGATGGTAGATATAGGGAGGTGTTGTGATGAATTTGTTTGAGAATATGGAACCAGTGGATCCATTTGAACCCTTGGCGGTCCGTATGCGACCACGTTCATTGGACTATTTCTTTGGACAAGAACAAGTGGTAGGGCCAGGTACATTTCTTCGTTCCATGATTGAAGAAGATAAGGTACCCTCCTTATTGCTATATGGACCATCGGGGACAGGTAAGACTACGTTAGCAAAAATTATTTCGGAACTGACAAGTAGCCGTTTTGTCATGCTTAATGCGACCAATGTGGGAATTGGTGAACTTCGTAGTACTATCGAAGAAGCGATACGGATTCGTAATTCCTTGCAACAACGTACAATTTTATTCTTAGATGAAATTCATCGCTTCAATAAAAGTCAGCAAGATGTATTGTTACCTTCTGTAGAAAGTGGTCAAATTATTTTAATTGGTGCTACCACAGAGAATCCTTTCTTTGAAGTGAATCGACCTCTTTTATCTCGATTGCGTTTGCTTACCCTAGAGCGATTAGATGCTACGGCATTAGTGGCTATCTTACGTCGTGCTTTAACAGATGAAGAGTATGGTCTAGGTAAGAAAGCACTGATTGTGACAGACGATCTATTAGAGGATATAGGCCGCTTTGTAGATGGAGATGCTCGTATGGCTCTAAATATTTTGGAGCAAGTGGGAGCAATGGTTCGATCTGGTGGAGAAATCACCATAGAAACTGTAGAAAAAGTACTAGGTCGACGAGTGTATCGATATGATAAGAAAGGGAATAATCACTATGATGTAATTTCTGCTTTCATTAAAAGTATGCGTGGCTCTGATCCAGATGCGGTGCTATATTATTTAGCTCGTATGATTGAGGCAGGAGAGGATCCTGTATTTATTGCTAGACGCATCGTTATTTGTGCGGCAGAAGATGTAGGACTAGCAGATCCACAAGCCTTGGTAGTGGCAAATGCAGCGGCCCAAGCATCCCATATGGTGGGCCTACCAGAGGCGCGCATTATATTATCAGAGGCTGCTGTATATGTAGCTTTAGCACCTAAGAGCAATAGTGCCTACCTAGGAATTGATGCAGCTATCCATGCGGTGCGCCATAAGGAGCAAGGTGAGGTGCCGAAACATTTACGAGATGCTCATTATGGAGGTGCTAAACAATTAGGACATGGAGTTGGCTATCGCTATGCACAGGACTATCCGAATGGCTATGTGGTGCAACAATATTTGCCGGATGCGTTGGTGGATGAGCAATTTTATACTCCTTTGGAACGTGGTTGTGAGCGTGAACTTGTGAAAGATTGGAAAGACCGTAAACGATGAGGAGTACCACTGGGAGACCCATATTGTTTTTGAGGATATTCGATATACTTTCATAGGTGGAAATGGTATAATAAAGTGCTAAGATATATGATAGAAACGGAATTTTGGAGTTGGAGATGGCAGAGGAAAAGAAAGGTAAGTCCTCACGAGGAGGGCAAAAGGTACAATCGAAACGAACTACTCCCCTAAAGGAAAGTAAAACAGGTAAAACAAAAAATGCCAAGACACAGACGAAAGGTGTCCGAAGCGAGATTAAAGGGTTGGTTCTTATGGGTTTTGCCATACTAGCTCTTATAGGCATGGCAGGAGTAGACACTGGTATATGGGGCAGTATTATTAGTGGCGTTTTCTCTTACGGTTTTGGTCTAGGTGGCTGGGTGGTTGCTATCTGGGTTCTGTATAATGGTTGGTGCTGGCTATATAAAGGCTCTTTAGCAGCGATTACGAGAAAAGGGGTACTATATACAGGAGTATTATTTGTTGTATTAGTACAACTGGTACTGTGGAAAGTAAATAGTGGTGATGAACTAAGTACGACTACACTAACAGAGAATGGTGGTGTAGTTGGTGGTTTACTAGGATCTCTATTTAGAAATTTAGTAGGAGATGTGGGCGGTATTTTATTATCCGCTATTATAGGCATTGCCTGTGTACTAGGAATTACTAAATTGTCACTACGTGAAGGATTGCATAAAGCGAAAGACAAGGCTAGTGTAGGACTTGAAATAGCACAAGAAAAAGCTACAGAAACAGCTAGTGCTATTCGTGAGCAAGTGCATGAATGGCAAGAGGAGTGGCGAGAAGAACGCCGTAAGGCCTATGATCGTGAAAAGGATACAAGGTACCCTAAAACAGAATCCCCATCTGATGAAATAGAAGAGGAACCAAATACGGTTGCAGAAACTCAGGGCACGATTGACCATGAAACGGCGGTAGAAGTATCGAAAACTAGTGTAGTTACTGCAGCGCCTAAAGCATCATCAGAAACAATAAGGGATGTAGCAGAACGAGAAGGAATGGATCCTAGTAGTGATGTAACAATAACACCATCGAATGTTGACAGCTATGAGGATGAAGAGGCATATATTCCGGAGCCTCAACTTCGTGAAGATGAAGTAGTGACTAGTACTTCTGAAGCAGAACCAGTGGTGGTACCTCCGATGGTAGATCGTGAAGAAGAAATTATAGAGGATACGTCATTGCAGGATGCATCAGGAGATATATACTCTACAGATGCAGATGAAGAGTTTTATGACAAAGGGGCATCTACCAAACTAGACCCTATAACGCCACCATCATTTTTACAAACTACTAACTATGTAGGGTCCTTGGTAGAAGTGCCTACTATTGAAACTACGAAAGAAGATACAGCAGCAGTGGCTGTGAATACGGATGGAGTAGCTCGCCCTAGGACGATAGAAAAACCTTACCAATATCCACCGTTGACAATGCTTTCTCAGGGGAAATCCAACCCTGTGACCAGTGAAGAAGTGGCGCATAATGCAGTCTTGTTAGAAGAAACATTGGATAATTTTGGTATTACAGCAAAAGTGGTGAATGCCACACAAGGTCCAACGGTAACACGTTATGAATTAGAACCTGCGAAAGGGACAAAAGTAAGCCGAATTATGGG
>CAUVRW010000114.1:0-4350 GCA_963554425.1 uncultured Veillonella sp. | reverse complement strand
ATACTAATTCTACACTTTCTACTGAATTACATATTAATAAAATTGTATCATCTCCAGCAATTGTACCTATTACTTCATGCCATTTTGCATGGTCAATCGCAAAGGCCACTGATTGTGCTGAACCTGGTAATGTATGTAACACAACTTGATTCAAGACGTGGTCAATACGCAAAATAGAATCTTGGAACAAGCGGTTGATGCGCGTTCTAGATAACATAATATTTTCTTCTGGAGATAAGGCATATCGATAGCGCCCATCCCCTGTAGGAACTTTAATTAACATCAATTCTTTAATATCTCGTGATACTGTTGCTTGTGTAACAGTAATTCCTTCTTCTACCAAGGCTTGCGCTAACTCTTCTTGAGTTTCAATAGCCTTACTTTGAATAATTTCTTTTATCTTATTATAACGAAAACGTTTCATTATTTCCTCCGACGAATAATATATAAAATAGGCGGGTGATTCGCTTGATTTAATGGTCGCCACGTACTACAGTGAAACTCTTTTTGATTAATAGAAGCTATATATTCTTCTAGCTCTTCTGCTTCTTTGCGACCAGATTCTGTTCCAGGATAGGCTACGATTGTACATAACCCATGTACTGAAAGTTTTGCTAATCCTTTTGATAAAGCTGTAATCGTTGATGTAGACTGGGTCATAACTTCATGGCCTGCATTCGGTAAATACCCTAAATTACCTACCATTAAATCGATAGAAGATACAGGAAGTGTTTCCAGTACACTATCATGTGAACCCAATATGAAATCCACTTGCTTCATAGCCTGTGGAAGTTCTTTTACAATCTTTTCTTTCGTCCTTGTTATGGCTACTTCTTGTATATCAATAGCATATACATGACTACTTTCATGACAATGTGACAATAAATATACCGTGTCATGTCCATTGCCACAAGTAATATCTACAATAGTCCTAGCTGTTACTAAGGCATCCAACCATAAGTGATGCTGAAATTCTACACTATGGTGTAGAGGAATCATAGGACCTCCTTAGATCGTGCAGTCAACTTTTTAAACAAAGTAGCGAAGAATTTTTGATCTTTAAATCGTACATATTTACAATATTGTGGATGCGCTTCAATATGCAAGGAATCAGTATTACTAAATTCATAATCAAAAGTACCATCCACAGAAATATGCAAGTTTTTTTGTCGCTCTGGCATAGTAATATCAATCTTTGCACTTTCTTTTAGCACCAAAGAAACACCTTGTAATAAGTGAGGAGCTATGGGGGTTACGATAAGAGACCGATTGTCTGGCGCCATAATAGGACCTCCAGCAGATAAGTTATACCCTGTAGATCCTGTAGAACACGCTACAATTAAACCGTCAGCTGGATACATTTGTGTATGTCCACCATTAATTGACAAGTTGATGCGCGCCATTTTACCTGGTTCTGAACGGGATACCACAATATCATTAATAGCAGGACGTAGTACACGTTCTCCTTCTGCAGTGTGCAAAGTTCCTACTAAATGAATTCGATCTTCCACATAATAATCGCCTTTACTAATTCTTTCAATAGCCATCTCTAAGTTTTCAAGCTCTATTTGATTTAAGAACCCTAATTCCCCTAAATTAATACCACAAATTGGTACATTATATGGATATATTTGACGTGCTAATTGAATAATCGTACCATCACCACCAAAGCTAAATGCCATATCCAAATGTTCAAATACTTCTGGTCGTGGTAATAAGTGAGATTTTTCTATCCCTAAGGCACATACATCATGATGTTCTAATTCTTTAGGCATATAGACTTCTATACCATATGTATGGCAATAGGTAATTGCTTGCGATAAAATATCTCGAATATTCTCTTTTTTCATATTAGGAAAGAAACCGATTCTCATAGATCCTCCTATAATTGATGAGCCTCCTCTACTGTAGCTGTAATTAGCTCTTCAGTAATGTCTAAGGAACCCTCTGCTTGTTTTGTAAAATATCCTAAAAATTCAATATTTCCTTCCATTCCTTTAATGGGAGAATAAGTCAGTCCATGTAAATATAAGCCACAATCTTTAGCGATATGCAAGATACGATCTAACACCAATCTATGAGTGGATTTTTCACGTACTATACCACCTTTACCGACTAGTTCTTTACCAGCTTCAAACTGAGGTTTAATTAAAGCTACTAAAGAACCAGTATCTTTCAATAATGTCGTCGCTACTGGAAGCACTTTATCTAAGGAGATAAAAGCCACATCAATGGAAATAAAATCGCTAAGTTCCCCTAATTGTACGGGTGTAACGGTGCGAATATTTTGTTTTTCCATATTAATGACTCTAGAATCTTGTCGTAACTTCCAGGCTAATTGATTATATCCTACATCAATGGCAAATACTTTGATTGCCCCATGTTGTAAGGCACAGTCTGTAAACCCGCCTGTGGAAGCACCAATATCTACCATAACCGCATTCGTTAGATCTATGGGATACAACTCAATGGCTTTTTCTAACTTCAAACCACCACGGCTTACATATGGTAAGGTATTACCTTTTACTTCCAAATGTGTATCTACTGATACTTTAGTGCCAGCTTTATCCAATCGCTGTGTGCCGGAAAAGATAAGTCCCGCCATAATAGCGGCCTTAGCTTTTTCTCTACTTTCAAATACACCACGTTGCACAAGCAATATATCAAGACGTTCTTTTTGATTCATACATGTCTCCTACTGTGTGCGGTCCATTAAATATTGGACTAGCCCTTCAAGGATAGGTGATGTTTTGTTAGAATCGTGCAATGCTGTTAATGCTAAATTGGCCACTTCTTGGGCCCTTTCTTTAGCGGTATGTAATCCTAAGATAGATACATATGTCGCTTTATGCTGACGTTCATCACTACCAGGAGTTTTCCCTAATTCTTCTTGCGTACCTACTACATCTAAGATATCATCAGTAATTTGGAACAATAAACCTAAATGATCTGCATAACGTAGGTATGCTTCTCTTACGGCTGTAGGAGCATCCATAATAATCAGACCAATTTCAACAGCTGCACTAAATAATGCTCCTGTTTTACCTTTGTGAAGAACCACTAATTCATCTAATGGTAAGAATTTCCCTTCTGATTGTAGGTCAAAGGCTTGACCACCCACCATTCCACTAGGTCCTGCACCTTTTGCTAAGACATGAATAATCTGCACCACTTGTTCTGCGGATAACTCTGTGTGCTTGCTCACTAATTCAAAGGCATAGGTTAACAATCCATCTCCGGCTAAAATAGCCATACCATCACCATATACACGATGATTGGTTAGCTTTCCACGACGATAATCATCATTATCCATAGCCGGTAAATCATCATGAATTAACGAATAGGTATGAATTAATTCTATGGCACATACTACATCTTTATAAGCATCCCAGGATCCGCCCAAAGATTCAATGACAGCTTTTGTAATAATAGGCCGAATTCTTTTACCGCCCATCAATAAACTGTATTTCATACTTTCATATAACTTAGCATACTCCGTATTCGGTGATTCTAATACAGAGGATAAATAACTTTCAATGTCTGCTTTACTTTGTTGCAAGTACTCTTTTAACATAATATCCTCAATTCTTTGAAAGATAATAATTTTTGTATAAATATTCTAACTCTATTATACCTAAAAAAACGTACTTTGTCTCCTAATTCGTATCTACTTGTACAGTTTCAATAATTTGTTCAACTTCTTCTTCTACAAGCTGCAATAAATCAGAACATTCTTTAACTAGAGTTAAACCTTCCTTGTAAGTTTTTAATAATTCATGCATAGATAAGCTTTCATCATCTAGTTTTTTTACTACTTCTTCTAAGGCTGTATATTTCTTTTCATAATTTTTTATGGATTTAGCCACGTTGTGTTACCTCCTGTACAGTTGCTTTCACAGAGCCATCTTGAATATGTATATCCAATGTATCCCCGATTTTCACAGTTTCAATTGTTTGTAATGGAGCCCCATTAAGATCTACTTTAGCAAAGCCCTTAATGACTTTAGCTAAAGGATTTTTATTATCCAATTGAGTCGCTAATATAGCTAATTTACGTGATTCATCTTGGGATTTCTTTTGTATGGCGTTATGTAATTGGTGTTCAAAGCGTTGTAATATATTTTTCTGTTGATGCACCAAATTCATGGCAGGTACTGTAATCTTACGATTGGTAATAGAAAATAACTGTTGTTTTTCTTTTTGAATACGATACTGTACTGTGTTGTGAATAAAATCCAATTTTTGCTGTACTTCTTCTTGTAAATCAACCAATGGATAAATAGATAGTTCAGCGGCATGACTTGGAGTCGCCCCTCTTACATCAGCTACAAAATCACATAGCGTATAATC
>CAUVRW010000113.1:0-4377 GCA_963554425.1 uncultured Veillonella sp. | reverse complement strand
TTCATGACATCCGTGGTTATCTCCATTGCAGCGATTTCCAACGATAACTTACAAGACTTAAAAACTGGTCAATTAGTAGGTGCTACACCTTGGAAACAACAGGTAGCTCTATTAATCGGTTCCTTAGCTGGCGCCGTAGCGATTGCTCCAGTACTTGACTTGTTATACCATGCTTACGGTTTCACAGGCGCTATGCCTCGTGAAGGAATGGATCCTGCCCAAGCATTATCTGCTCCACAAGCTACATTGATGCGTCAAATTGCAGAAGGTATTTTCAATGCTAATATGGATTGGACTTACATCTTCTACGGTATCCTTGTTGGTATTGCCGCTATCGTTGTTAACTTGATTTTAAAATCTACAACAAAATCCTTAACATTACCACCACTTGCAATTGGTATGGGTATCTACTTACCTCCAACTTTGGAAATGCCTCTTGTAATGGGTGCCATCATCGGTTACTTCGTAAATCGTTACATCACAAAACGTGCGAAAGAACGTGCTGGCGCTTATGCAGATGCTGACGTAGAACAATCTAACCGCCGCGGCGTATTGTTCGCTTCTGGCTTGATCGTTGGTGAAAGTATCATCGGCGTTATCATTGCTGGTATCATCGCCTTCTCCGTAAGTACAGGTGGTAGCGAAGCTCCACTTCAATTGGCCTTCACTGAAGCAAAATCCTATGGTGATACAGCTGAATGGCTAGGCTTTGCAGCATACATCTTCGTTGCACTTTGCTTAATTCGCATCGTTATTGCTTCTAAATTCAACAAAGCAGAAGCAGAAGCAATCGAAAACATGAACAAATAAAACACTACACATATCACAAAAGAGGCTGTAACCATTTGGTTGCAGCCTTTTTATTTCGCTAAAGAAATACACAAATAACAAAGGACTGAAGTAAATTCTAACACATCATTTTACTTCAGTCCTTGTTTATCTATAGTATGCTAGCATATACAATACTACCATTATGCATTCTTTCTAGCATACACAATGCTACTATTATGCATTGTTTCTACCATATTTATAAATCCACACCAGTCCATAGATACATCCGATAACAGTGGCAATCATACCACCAATGGATACATCCCAAAGGAATGCCAATGCCACGCCAATAGTAGTAGCTATGGTAGATACTACCATACTGATGAATAGCATGGTTTTCACAGATCGTGCCAGCATAAATGCCGTCGCTGGTGGACCAATCATACAACCCGTTACCAAAATAGCCCCTACCGTTTGAAAGGAGGCTACCGTCGTCAAAGACGTCAAGGTCATGAGTCCATAGGACACTGCCATAGGCATCGCTTGATATACCTTAGCACACACAGGATCAAAGGTGGTAAGGATTAATTCTTTCTTAAAGAGTGCAATACAAACCGCATTGATGAAGCACACTAAGATGGCAATCCATAACAACATAGGTCCTAGGTCATAAGCATCTACGGTGAAGCGTTGAAATGTAGCAAATGCTAAATCACCTAAAATTGCTGTATCTACATCGAGATGTATATGTTTACCAAATAATGTGACTAACACAATGGCTAACGCAAATAAGAAGGGAAACACAATACCGATGGCTGCATCCGGTCGAATGTAGCGACGTCGTTGCATCCATTCTACGGCATATACTGTACCAACCCCCATAGCAGTAGCTCCAATGATGAGCCAAGGTGAGTTTAAATCTTTCGTTACTAAAAAGGCTAATACAATGCCTAAAAAGACAGTATGCGTAATGGCATCCACCATCATAGATAAACGACGTAACACCAAAAATGTACCTATGAGGCTACAGCTGATGCCTGTAACCGTAGCGATACCCCAAATTTCTAATATATGACTCATCCAAAACACCTCCTCACGAGGCGTTTACCTGTAGCCAAGGTTAAACTTAACAAGATCATAGCCGTCATTACAATGATGATAATAGGACCAGTAGGAAGATTACCCCACAAGGCGCTCACAAATGTACCCAAAAAGGCTACTATACTACCACTGATAGCGGCGATAATTACCAAGGTTCGTAAGGAGTGTGTCCATTGACGACCAATCATGGCTGGACCAATAAGTAATGAGCTAATTAATATAACCCCTACAGTCCGAATACCGATGACAATAGTCACCACCAATGCGGCACGGTAAAAAAAGCGCACCTTTGACACAGGGATACCCATCAACTGTGCCTCAACAGGGTCAAATACGGTAAGACTCAATTCTTTCCAAAGTACAATAACCCCACCTACAATACAGGTGCCGCAAATGGCCATTACCCAAATATCACTTTGCATCATCGTTACAGCTTGTCCAAAAATAAACGTATTCAGACCTGCTTGTCCAGCATTTTCCATAGACTGTACACGAGTCAACAAGACCGTACCAAAACCAAAGAAGGCAGCTAAAATCGTAGCTAATGCAGCATCAAAACGAACTGCTTTTTGGGATGTTTTATGCATAATCCATTCTGATAAACAAGCCGTGCATATAGCACCTAGCAATAGCACTGTGGTGTCTTTCACTCCTGTTAGAAGAAATCCTGCCACTACCCCAGGTAGTGTGGAATGGGCTACACCATCGCCTAGTAAGCTTTCTTGACGCAATACTGCAAAGGTTCCTATGACGCCACATACCAAGCCTAGCATCACCGTCCCCAGTGCTACGATTTGAAATGTATATTGTTGTAATAATTCCATGGTGCCTCCTAGTATGAATATGTCTCATCTAGGATAGGGGATCCCACTATGTCTCGAACCGGTCCCATGCCCACCAATCTGCGATTGATGCAGAGAACTTGATCAAAATACGCTTCTAATGTTTGCAAATTATGATGTACGATCAGCAATGTTTTTCCTGCTGCTTGCATGTCTTTCATAATCTTTACGAGTACCGCCTCTGTCGTCTTATCGATACCCTTGAAAGGCTCATCTAGTATATACACATCTTGATTTTCTACTAAGGCACGAGCTAGGAATACGCGCTGTTGTTGTCCTCCTGACAATTGTGAGATAGACCGTTCTGCATAGTCTAACATACCTACCGTCTGCAAGGCTTTTGTTGCCTCATCTCTTTCACGTTTTCCTGGTCGTCTAAACCATCCCAGTCTGCGGTAGGTGCCCATCAATACCACCTCGAACACAGTGATAGGATAATCCCAATCTACTGTTGAGGTTTGTGGTACGTAGGCAATATGGTTATAAATACTATTCGCTTTCGCTCCTCCATAAGCAGAAACTGTTTTAGTATCTAATGTTAAATCAATCGCTCCTTCTACTAATGGTACCAACCCTAATATGGCTTTTACCAAGGTCGATTTACCAGCACCATTAGGACCAACTATGGCCGTCATCGTTCCTTTTTCAATCTGAAAGGATACATCTTTCAGCACTACTGTATCATCATAAGCTACTGAAAGATGATCTACTTTCAAAATACACTTGCTGTCGCTCATCATTTAAGAGCTCCTACAATGGTATCAATATTGGCTTTGACCATACCGATGTATGTACCACCTTCTGTGTTAGGAGAGCCTAAGGAATCAGAATATAATTCGCCGCCGATAGCCACGTCCCAGCCTTTAGCTTTGCACGCTTCTTGTACGGCTTCGATTGTTTTATGAGGAACAGAAGATTCTACGAAAATAGCTTTGATTTTATGGTCTACAATAAATTGTACTAAGTCGTTCATATCTTTTGTACCTGCTTCAGTAGCTGTGCTCACACCTTGTAAGCCTTTTACTTCAAAGCCATAAGCACGAGCAAAGTAATGGAATGCATCATGAGCAGTGACTAATACACGAGATTGTTCAGGAATTTCTTTCGTTCTATCTTTAATATATTGATCTGCTGCATCTAATTCTTTCATGTATGCTTCGTAATTAGCAACATAATCTTTTTCATGTTTAGGATCTTTCGCTACCAATGTATCTTTTACTACTTTCGCAGCTAATTTCCAGTTTTGTACATCAAACCAAATATGAGGGTCTTTTGCATCTGGACCTTCTTCTTCAAAAGCTAATAAAGTAGATGGATCCATGTCTTTCGATACTTCTACTACAGTTTTATTAGATTTTTTCAATTCTTGGAATACTTGACCCATTTTACCTTCCAAATGGATACCATTTAAGAAGATAACATCGCCTTTTTGTAATGTAGATACATCACCAGCACTAGCTTGGTACAAATGTGGGTCTACCCCAGCACCCATCAAACCTTGTACTGTTACATGATCACCACCAATTTTTTGTACTAAATCTGTAATCATTGTTGTTGTAGTTACCACTTGTAATGGTTTATCTTCTTGAACCGTATCTGCTTGCTTTCCACAACCTGCAATGGCCATAATACAAACGGCAAAAACAATGAACAATCGCCAAAA
>CAUVRW010000112.1:0-4386 GCA_963554425.1 uncultured Veillonella sp. | reverse complement strand
CAGCCATAGTAATAGATAGATTGAGGGGACCGAAATCCATGGTGAAAGTACTTTGCAACTGCTGTAGTTCGGTTTTGATGAGAGTCTCTAACTCGTCAATCCCATATAGATTGGGATCTATATAGGCTTTCACAGTAACATCAGAGGAATCATACAGTTCCTCTCGTTCAGGTTTGATAATTCCAAATCCATCATCTGTGAGTTGGTCAAATTCGTAAGGATCTTCTGTGTAGACACCTTCTGCTCCTAGAGCGAGCAGAGTATCCGTGATAAGTTCAGACGCTTCGTGCGTCGTGGTCAATGTAATTTCAAGCCAAGCCATTGAGCTACCTCGTAAATAAAACGTAAATAACGACGTTAGTTGTTACTAGTATACTATCACATCTATAATACTTAGCCAAACTGCTTCTTGTTGGAAAATCCAAAATATAGTACTATCTAAATATAAAGGGAATGCTTTCATTTGCAAAAAATGCGATTTTTTCCATTGAAGAAAATTTCGTTTGCAAAAATTACGAAAATTTCCATTGAAAGTTGCATTGTTACCAAGTTGGGAAAAGTGCTACATTTTAAATTAAATGTAGACATACTCAAGTCATGCTAGAGGCTTACAAATTCATACTAATAATATAATAACAATAAAAGGATAGCCGAGAACATCTCAGCTATCCTTTTTAGCATTCATATTTTATTTTTTCTTAAGTCGGTACGCAATGTACAGAGCGCCAATCCACACTGGAATGATGTAGATGGATGTGCGCATGGAATCCATCGTTAACATAACGCCTACTGCCATAGCGATGAAAGCAAAGCAGAAGTAGTTTGTAAACGGATATAAAATAGATTTGAATTTCAATTCGTCAAGGCGACCTTCGCGAGCAAAGCGTTTGCGGAATTTAAGGTGTGTCACTGGAATGATGAACCATGCAATAATCAGCCCTGCTACGATGATGGACAACAATTGCAAGAATACGTCACTAGCGCTTGGGAAGATGTATGTCAAGAATACAACAATCAAGGCTAAGGCTGCACAGAATAAGGTAGCAATCAATGGTACCCCTGTAGCTGTTAAGTTCTTGAAGATTTTTGGCGCATCACCAGACAATGCCATGCTGTGCAAAATACGAGAATTACTGTAGAGCAAACTATTGTATACGGATAAAGCAGCCACAACAACGACGAAGTTTAAGATATGCGCTGCTGCTGGAATGCCGATGTTCGTAAAGATTTGAACAAATGGACTCGCATGCGTACCTAGTTCGTTCCATGGAGATAATGCCATGATCACAGTCATGGTACCTACATAGAAGATCAAGATACGAGCTAATAATTCGTTAATCGCTTTTGGTAATGTTTTTTCAGGATTTTCAGCTTCTCCCGCGGTGATACCAATCAATTCTACTCCACCAAAGGAGAACATCACCACAGCAATAGAGGCAATAAAACCATAAGCGCCATTCGGAAAGAAGCCACCATGAATCCAAAGGTTAGAGAAGTTTTGCGGGAATGTACCCATATCTCCAAAGAAAATCAAGAAAATACCAAAGCCAATCATAGCGATGATAGCTACCACTTTAATGAGGGATGCAAAGAACTCTACTTCTCCATAGGCACGTACATTAATAAGGTTAATTATAGTAACCAATGTAATACAAGCGAGGGTAGTAATCCAATGGGGAATGCCTGGTAACCAGAAATCTAAGTATACAGAGATGGCAGCTAGTTCTGCCATACTGGCAAGCATGTACACGATCCAATAATTCCAACCAGATAAATAACCTGCAAAAGAAGACCAATATTTACTAGCAAAATAGGTAAAAGAGCCAGACACAGGCTCACGAACCGACATTTCTCCTAACATACGCATTAAAAAGAAAATAAAGATACCGGTTAATAAATAAGAGAAAATAACACCTGGTCCTACCAGTTGAATTGTGGGAGCGGATCCGTAGAAGAGGCCTGTCCCCACAGAGGCTCCTAATGCGATCATTTGCATATGACGACTTTTCAGCCCACGATGCAATGACGCCTTTGATTCATTGTCTTTCATACTATATAACTCCCTTCCCATGTATACTCTGAAATGACATATATCTATTAGAATACCATAAACTATAGAATTTACCTAGTAAAATTTTAGTGTAGTAGAGAAGTAACGGAGTAGGCTTGAATATTTGAGAAAGTATTCGTAACAATAGTTTTTCTCATACATAGGTCTATTCTATGCGTAATTTGCATATATAAATTTCAGTCTATTCAAAGGAGTTTAAAAAAATATGTAGAATTATTTAAAACAATAGACTGTTTTCGGCTGTAAAGGAGGACGATGTTCATGAAAGAATATACTAGTGATTTGATCAGAAACGTGGCGGTGGTCTCCCATGACGGGGCGGGTAAAACAGCATTAGTAGAGGCATTGTTATTGTCTTGTGGTGCTGTAGACTTTGTTGGCAAAGGTCAAGATAATAAACATATCATGGACTTTGAGCCAGAAGAAATCAAACGGAATGTTACGATCCAACTAGGTATGGCTCCTTGTGAATGGAAAGGTCATAAAATTAACTTTATCGACACTCCAGGCTACTCTGAGTTCCATGGGGAAGTACGCTCTGCTTTGCGTGCGGCAGACGGTATGCTTATGGTATTATCTGCTGGTACAGGCGTAGAAATTGATACCATTCGTGCGTGGGAGTATGGGGTAGAATTGCAAATGCCTCGTATGGCTTTCATCAATAAAATGGACGTTGAAAAAGCAGACTTCTTTGGTACTTTGGAAAAGATGAGAGAATTATTTGGTAAAGCTATCATGCCATTGCAGATTCCAATCGGTGAAGGGCCTACTTTCAAAGGTGTGGTAGACGTGGCAAAACGGACTGCTTATGTCTATGAAAATGGTAAGATGACAGAAGTGGAAGTGCCAGCGGAGCTATCCGATAAAGTAGAAGAAATTCGTGAAATGACTGTGGAGGCAGCTGCAGAAGGTAATGATACATTACTAGAAAAATATTTAGACGGACAAGAATTGACCTTGGAAGAAATTCGTCAAGGTTTGCGCGAAGGTATGTTGACGGGCCGTGTATGTCCTGTTATGTGTGGTACAGCGTTGAGTCGTATTGGTATGGACCAAGTCTTAGACCGTATGATTCGCTATATGCCAGATGCCACGAAAAAAGTGATGACCGCTATCGGTGTGGATTCTAAGGAAGAGCATATTGTGGTGGCAGATAAACCGTTTACGGGTTTTGTATTTAAAACAATTCTTGACCCATTTGCGGGAAAACAAAGTTTTGTTCGTGTCTTCTCTGGTGAATTGAAAGTAGGAGATAAACTTTACAATGTGACCCGTGATGTAGAAGAAAAATGGGGCAAAATGGTAACCTTAATTGGTAAACAACAAGTGCCAGTAGAGGTTGCAAAAGCTGGGGATATCGTGGTCATCCCTAAATTAGCAGAAACGAAAACAGGGGATACCTTTGGTACAGCTGAATTTAAAGTGAAATATGCACCAATCCGTTTCCCACAACCTTTATACCGCATAGCTATGGTACCTGAGAAAAAAGGGGAAGAGGAAAAATTAGCGAACGCTTTGGGACGTATTTCTGAAGAAGATCCAACTTGTGAAGTGGTGAAAGATGTGGAAGGTCGTCAAATGCAAGTGCGTTGTATGGGCGATGTCCATTTAGAACATATTTTACAAAAAATGGAACGTAAATATGGAGTACGTGCAAAATTGGAAACTCCGTATATTCCATATCGTGAAACCATTCGAGGCACAGTGGAAGTAGAAGGTAAACATAAAAAGCAAAGTGGTGGTCATGGTCAATATGGTCATGTGAAGCTTGGTATTGCGCCATTATATGAAGGTGAGTTCGAGTTTATCGACAAAATCTTTGGCGGTGCTGTGCCACGTCAATACATTCCAGCTGTAGAAAAAGGTGTTCGTGAAACGTTGGAAAAAGGTCTTTTGGCAGGGTATCCAATGATTGGTATCCAAGTGACATTATTAGATGGTTCCTATCATACAGTGGACTCCTCGGAGTTGGCGTTCAAAATGGCGGCAGCCCAAGCTTTGAAAAAAGGTGTGCCTGACGCGAAACCAATTTTGTTAGAACCTGTATATAATGTGAATGTCATCGGTCCAGAAGAATTTATGGGCGATATCATGGGTGATTTGAATAGCCGCCGTGGTCGCGTACTCGGTATGGATCAAGGTGTGCGTGAAGGAATCACTGTGGTGAAAGCCCAAGTTCCATTGGTGGAAATGCTAGATTATGTAACAGTATTGCGCTCCATGACACAAGGACAAGGTGTGTTTAATATGGAGTTCAATGGATACGAAGAAGTGCCACATAAACAAGCAGAAACAATCATTGCAGGATTTGCGGG
>CAUVRW010000111.1:0-4411 GCA_963554425.1 uncultured Veillonella sp. | reverse complement strand
CACCAGGAAGGATACGGATAAAATTCATACGCATTTTACCTGACACATGAGCCAAAACCACATGCCCATTTTCCAATTCTACTTGGAACATAGCATTTGGTAATGCCTCAACGACCGTACCTTCCACTTCAATAACGTCTTCTTTTGACATATCTTTCATCCTCCGGTTACTGGTTATTGTATTAACCTCGGTGTATCACGCATAGTAAGAATTTCTGTACCATTTTCAGTAATGGCAATAGTATGCTCAAAGTGAGCAGCTGGCTTACGGTCCATTGTGACCGCAGTCCAGTTGTCTTCTAGAACTCTTACTTTGTGCGTGCCCATAGTAATCATTGGCTCAATACAGATGACCATTCCTGGTCTAAGTTCTGGACCTTTGCCCTTAGTACCATAATTTGGAACTTGTGGATCTTCATGCATGTTTTTTCCTAAACCATGTCCTACGAAATCTCGTACAACGCCATATCTATGACGTTCAGCATGAGATTGTACTGCATGGGAAATATCTCCCACATGATTGCCTGCTACAGCTTGTTCTATCCCTTTAAAGAGACATTCTTCCGTAACTTTTAGCAATGCATGTACTTTAGGACTTACTTCTCCTACTGGAACTGTAATCGCAGAATCCCCATGATATCCATTCACAGATGATACTAAATCAATGCTGATGACATCGCCATCTTTTAGTATACGAGATGCACTTGGAATCCCATGTACCACTTCATGATTTATGGAAGCACAGATAGTTGCTGGATACCCATAGTAACCAATGCAGCTTGGAACTCCTCCATGACTGCGAATATATTCTTCGGCAAATTGGTCTAACTCAAGCGTTGAAACGCCCGGCTTAACTAGTTTAGCAAGCTCGGTTAACGTTGCTGCTGTCAGTTGAGATGCCTTTCGGATATGCTCAATTTCTTCGGGCGATTTAAAAATAATCATTGATTATTTCTCCAAAGCCGTAACGATATTTGCAAATACTGTGTCCACATCCTGTAAGCCGTTGATTTCTACATATTGACCACTATTACGGTAATAATCGATCAATGGTTTAGTAGACTCTTCGTATACAGCAAGACGTTTCTGTACTGTTTCCGGTTTGTCATCATCACGATTTTCAAGACGTGCTCTTTCACTGATGCGTCGAACCAACTCTTCAGATGGAACGCTCAAATTAAGTACAGCATCAAGAACTATGTTCATTTCTTTTAAAATCGCATCCAAGGAAACAGCTTGTGCTGTAGTTCGAGGGAAGCCATCTAAAATGAAACCTTGTTTACAGTCATCCTTGGACAAGCGTTCACGAACGATGCCAATGGTAACGCTATCTGGAACAAGTTGTCCAGCATCCATATATTTCTTAGCTTCTAATCCTAATGGAGTAGACTCTTTTACAGCGGCACGGAACATGTCACCTGTAGAAATTTGAGGGATACCATATTTTTCAATCAGACGAGCTGCCTGCGTGCCTTTACCAGCACCTGGAGGTCCCATTAATAAAATATACATATCATAATCTCCTATTTCACAAAGCCCTTATATTGGCGTGTTAATACTAAAGATTCTACTTGTTGCATTGTATCTAATGCTACGCCCACTACGATGAGTAGTGCTGTACCACCAAAGTACACACCTTGAATGCCTGTCAATCCACCAATCATATTTGGCAGGATTGCAACGAAAGCTAAGAAAAATGCACCTACTAATGTAATTCGAGTCATTACTCGGTCTACATAGTCAGCAGTCGGTTTTCCTGGGCGAATACCTGGGATAAAACCACCGTGTTTTTTCATATTATCTGCCATATCCGTAATATTGATTGAGATAGCTGTATAGAAGTATGTAAAAAATAAAATCAACACAGCATACAAAATAGTTTGTATCGGCGTTCCCCATTGGAAATAACTTGCAACAGTTTGTACCCATGGTACTTGTACAAATTGTGCCAATGTAGCTGGGAACATCAATATGGATGACGCAAAGATAATTGGGATAACCCCTGCTTGATTGACTTTCAAAGGCAGGAATGTTGAGTGACCACCATACATTTTTCGTCCTACCACACGCTTAGCATATTGGATAGGAATACGACGTTGGCCTTGTGTCACAGCAATTACAAGAACGATCATAGCTACCGCAATGATAGCAAATAGAATCGCTTGAAATACATTAATTGTACCTACTTGTAGGTATTGGTAAATGGTCTGAACCCCATCAGGGAATCGTGCCACGATACCAGCAAAGATAATGAGTGAAATACCATTACCTATGCCATGAGCTGTAATTTGTTCCCCCACCCACATCAACAAGCAAGTACCTGCTGTAAGGATGATGGAAATCAAAATAACAGACATGAAGCTATTATCAATAAGCGCATTGCTAGCGCGTAAGGCATAGGTCATACCAAAGGCTTGGATGAAGCCAAGTATAACTGTACCATACCGTGTTACTTTAGCAATTTTCTTACGCCCTTCTTCTCCATCTTTACTCCATGCTTCAAATGTTGGTACTACTGCCCCTAACAATTGCATAATGATTGATGCATTGATGTAAGGGGTAATACTCATTGCAAAGATAGAGAATTTACTTAACGCACCACCGGCGAACAAATCTAGTAAACCAAATAGGTTACCACTGGTGAATAAGCTTTCAATAACAGATGCCTCTACGCCAGGTACCGGGATATGGATACCTAAGCGAAAGACAATGAACATAAGTAATGTATAGACTACTTTGTTACGTAATTCCGTTACTTTAGTGATGTTCAAGAGGCTATCTAGCACCCTAGATCACCTCTACTTTTCCACCTGCTGCTTCGATTTTTTCTACTGCAGATTTTGTAAAGCCGTTAGCGATAACAGTTAATTTACGTTCTAAAGTTCCGTTACCAAGGATACGGATACCATCACGTACATTTTTCAAAATACCAGCTTCAATAAGAGCTACTGGATCTACAGTTGCACCGTCTTCAAAACGATTCAATTGGGATACATTAACTTCTGCATATTGAAGTGCAAAGATATTTTTGAAACCACGTTTTGGTAAACGACGATAAAGAGGCATTTGGCCACCTTCGAAGCCAGTGCGCACACCGCCACCACTACGAGAATTTTGACCTTTTTGACCACGACCGGAAGTTTTACCTAAACCGGATCCAAGACCACGACCTACACGAGTACGAGTTTTTTTGGAACCTGCAGCCGGAGCTAATTCATGAAGTTTCATTCGTGCACCTCCTTATCTATTATACTTCTTCTACTTTTACTAAATGTCTAACTTTATGAAGCATACCTTCGATTTGAGGTGTTACTTCTTTTACGACTTGAGAATTAGTTTTTTTCAAGCCCAAAGCTTTAACTGTCGCGCGTTGATCTTCAGGACGACCGATTAAGCTTCTTGTTAATGTTACTTTAACTTGTGCCATTTCTTGTCTCCTTATTACGCGTTATAGATTTCTTCAACGGTTTTACCACGAAGCTCAGCAACTTCGCTAGCGCGTTTCAAATCTTTCAAACCTTCGATTGTAGCGCGAACCATATTGTTAGGGTTAGAAGAGCCCAAAGATTTAGTCAAGATGTTACGAACACCTACTAATTCCAATACGGCACGAACAGGGCCACCAGCGATAACGCCAGTACCTTCAGCAGCTGGTTTCAAGAATACGCGGCCTGCACCGAATACGCCTGTTACGCTGTGAGGGATTGTACCATTTTTAATAGCTACGTTTACAATATTTTTCTTAGCATCATCGATACCTTTGCGAATTGCTTCTGGTACTTCCGCTGCTTTACCTAAGCCAACGCCTACATAACCGTTGCCATCACCAACAACTACAAGAGCGCTGAAGGAAAAACGACGACCGCCTTTAACTACTTTGGCTACGCGGTTGATGAATACTACTCTTTCTTTAAGATCAAGACTGGTGTAGTCAATTCTCGCCATGTCTATAGTTCCTCCTTCTTAGAATTTTAAGCCTGCTTCACGAGCACCTTCTGCAAGGGCTGCTACACGACCATGATAAATGTAACCACCGCGGTCAAATACTACTGTATCGATACCTGCAGCAATTGCTTTTTTCGCAACAGCTTCACCAACTGCTTTAGCAGCAGCTACGTTACCACCGTAGGAAAGATTTAATTCTTTATCTTGAGAGCTAGCAGATACTAATGTTTTGCCAGCTACGTCATCAATGACTTGAGCATAAATATTGCTTAAAGAACGGAATACGTTCAAGCGAGGACGTGCAGCCGTACCGGAAATGTGACGACGTAAACGTAAATGACGTTTTGCACGAGCAATTTTGCGTTTGGATGTTCCTGCCAAGATGTCCACTCCTTTCTAATGTAAACTGTTATTACTTACCTTTAGCGCCAGCTTTACCTGCTTTACGACGAACAACTTCGCCTTC
>CAUVRW010000110.1:0-4454 GCA_963554425.1 uncultured Veillonella sp. | reverse complement strand
GCCTTAGAAGCCTCTAGCAAGATCTTGCGAGTTCGGGGACGTGTTATTCCATCATCTACAGAAGAAATCAAACTGATTGCTAAATTGACGGATGGTACCATCGTAGAAGGGGAAAGTAATATCCCTAATGCGGGTAAGCCAATTGCGAAGGTCTATACTGAGCCACATAGACCATCTCCTGTAGGAGCTGCCTTGCAAGCTATTGATGAAGCCGATGCCATCATTTTAGGCCCGGGCAGTTTATATACTTCGGTAATGCCGAACCTATTAATTGATAAGGTAGCGGATCACATTGCTAACTCTAAAGCGGCTAAGATTTATATTTGCAATGTGATGACGCAGCCAGGTGAAACAGATGGGTATACTGTGTCTGACCATGTGAAAGCCATTGAAGCACATAGTGAGGTGGGAATTATCGATACAGTTCTTGTGAATGATAACAGAATCCAAGATGCCACATTAGAACACTATAAACAAGCGGGGCAAGAACCAGTAGACGTAGATATGGATGTGTTGCAATCGATGGGGATTCGGACAGTTCGTGCAAATCTTGTAGATAGTCAAGATAAAGCGGTCCACAATTCTGATCGGTTAGCGAAAGTGGTCATGGATGTTGTCTATGCTTTGCAGACGGATATTGAACCGCACATTTTAGAATATTACTTACAGCGAGAAGATCATTAAGTATGAAAGTAGAGCCTCTAGAGGCTCTATTTTCTAGTAGAAGTAGAAAAGGAGAGGCTATGTCATTTGCAGAAGATGTAAAAAATGAATTGTGCCAATTTAAAACAGAAGATGCGTGGGCATCCAAGGTAGAGGCCTCTTGTTTATTACGGATGGGTGGATCCATCTTATTAGGTATGCAAGGACGTGTAGGGGTGCGTTTGGTGACGGCCAATAATGCTGTAGCTAGACGAGTACTAGGAATCATCAAAGAACAGTATGATTTACCTACTTCTGTACTGGTGCGTAAAGGGTTAAATCTACGCAAAAAGAATATGTACACCTTAACGGTAGAACCTACAGAACCGAGTCGTCTTGCTTTAGAGGATTTACAATTGTGGCCCGTAGATGCCATGATTCCTGATGCATGGCTAAAAGATATGGAGGCTAGACGTGCCTTTTTGCGAGGGGCCTTTCTTGGATGTGGTTCTGTGAATAAACCGCAAAGTGATTATCATTTAGAGTTTATGACGACAAAGGAGAATTTTGCGGATCAAATTATTCGTGTCTTAAAAATGTTTCGTCTCAATGCACGGAAGGTAGAGCGTAAAGAAGAGTTTGTAGTCTATTTAAAGGAAGGCGATGCAGTGACGTCGTGCTTACAAATTATGGGAGCTCAATCAGCGCTGATGGACTTTGAAAATGTGCGTATTATGAAAGATGTTCGTAACACTATCAATCGACAAGTCAATTGTGAAACAGCAAATCTACAAAAAACAGTGAATGCAGCAGTACGCCAACTCGATGCGATCCGTATCATTGATAAGCATCAAGGTCTTGATTCTTTGCCAATTCGTCTTTATGAGGCAGCTATATTACGTCAAGAGTTTCCTGATGGAAGTTTGCAAGAATTAGTAGATGCTTATGAAACAAAATACAAACGGGAATTGACGAAATCTGGCATTGGACATCGTTTGCGTAAATTAGAGTCCATTGCCTTACAATGGGAGCCAGATGGGCTTACGATAGAATAGAGGAACTATGAAATTAATGAACAAAACACAATGGAAACGGTGGTTGCTAGGTAGCGTATTAGCCTTATTGGGGTTGGGTACTACCTATGGACAAACACCAAAGACTGTCAATATTGATGACTATACATTTACTCCTTTAGCGGTGAAAACTGTAAAAGAAATGGATACATTGTTGTTGTCAGATAGTCCCGAATATGTGAAAGAGCCTGGGATTGTAGCGGCTGGTACACTACACGGGAAAAGTCGTATTTACTTTTATCATGTCAATGAAGGAACAGAACCGATGAAAGTAGGTATATTATTAGAAAATAAAGGGAATGTCCCAGCATTCGTAGAGATTGAGCGAGCTATCTATGCGAAACCAAGTCCAGACTATTTTAAAGTAGGACGAGAGCTTTCTAAAAAAGAAATCACTACGGCAGAATTAGATTTGGGTACTTGGGCACAAGAAGGAGTCAATATTCCTGTTCGCTCTAAAGTGATAAAAAAAGACATTAAACAACAAAAAGAAAATCTCGAACAATCTCGAAAAGCAAAGGTAAAGAGAGTGGAAGAAGAAGTCAAAAAGGATGCCACATCACGAACTATTTCTTTAGTATCACACGATACCAGTGCCAAGGAATTTGTATTACGTCCTGGGGAAGTACGTCCCATTTTTACTGAACTAGAAAAAGTCCTCGTGAAAAAAGATGATTTATTTAGCGGTATCGTTGATCTTTCAACTTCGGAACCTATCTATGCCTCTGTGGCAGTGATGGAGCCTAAATTAACAGTTACCTATGGGTTACCGTTGTTACCAATTCATCCTATCGATGAGGTAGAGTTGCGTGGAACTTATGAAGGCATGCGTAGATTCCATGTAGTAGAACCAAAGTTCAATAGTGATGCAGGTCCTGCAAGCTTTGAAATTGCCAATGACCGAGAAGATGCTTTCATTAGCGGTGTTGATGAAACGACAAATGGTAAGGTCGTAAAAAATAAGGGGAATTATGGTGTTTCCAATGTATACGTGTTGCACACAGAAGGGAAAACACCATACGCCTTGTATTTTAATCCATTAGGAGGGGCGTTCAGCGGTACATTCAGGATTACATCTTCAAAAGGTGCATATACCTATGATGTGCCTGTAAAAGGTCCCTACTTAGGGCATCAAACGATTTATGACACACAGTTGCTAGATGTATTTGATAGACCAGAAGATTTGCTAGTAGAATACATGTCACCAGGAGCGTCTAACTTACCAGTTAGATTTTTGTTGATTCCTCAAATTGCAAAGGAAATAAAAAACGATAGTACATCATCGGAGTATGTAACGAACCTAGTGAATAAAATTTTGGGAAAATAATCAAAAACTAGTTAATACAATCTAAAAAGACATGGTATAGAAGTAGTAAGGATTTATAATTTTATACAAAATTAGTATAGATATTATCGAAAACTATGCGAATTGAAATTGTGCTGTATATTTTAAAACAATCTAAAACGACAAATTTTATATTGACAATCGTTGCCAACTATACATATAATGAGTATTAGAAATGATACTCAGATTAAAGTAGGCGATGTAATTCGGCAAAGAGGCCCATTTGTTAGTCGTATGAGACAACAAGTGGGCTTTTTTTGAAAGGAGGAACATGAGTCAAAATAGAATGAATGCTGTCGAAAAGTTCAAACCGAAAGTGATGGATTTAGATATGTTGTCTACCACAGAGGTAGAACATGGCACTATTTATGAGATGAATACGCCTCAAGGCAAGGCGAAGATGCACAGCTATCCGGTGTTTGGTGGGGTAGAATTAACCTTCCAAGAAGTGACTATGAAAGAAATTCGTCATCGGGCGAAACCTTTAGAAGGTATGTTTGAAATCCATTATTGTAAAGAAGGGCGCATTGAGTGCGCCTTTGATAATGGAAAAGTGTTATATATGGATGAAAATGATATTTCTGTGGGGTGGAAAGAGTCACCTAGTTATGTACACTCTACGAACTTTCCTACGGCTTTTTACAAAGGAATTAATTTGTCTATTTATATTCCAAAAGCTCAAGAAATGGTCAATAAATTTGTAGGTAATGATAGTATCGATCTGCGAGAAATATGCAATCGGTTCTGTAATGATTTTGAATTTGGCTTTGTATGTCGTAGAGAATCAAGGTTGAGTGATATTTTCAAAAGTTTATATGATGTGCCAATGGAAGTGATGCCAAATTTGTTTCAATTAAAATGCATGGAAATCATCCTGTTGTTAAGTACATTAACGGCTGATTACGATTGTTGTATGCCATATTTTGAACGCAAACATGTAGAAAGTGTGAAACGTATGCACGAATTTTTGATGAAAAATTTAAATCAAAAACCGACTATTGAAGAGTTGGCAAAAACATATGGGTTAGCACCAACGGCATTAAAGAAATGTTTTAAAGGGATTTATGGCAGTAGTATTCATCAGTATGTAAAGCATATGCGAATCAAAAAAGCAGCCAAAGATCTAGTAAATACAAATGATAGTATTCTCAGCATAGCTAATCGATATGGCTATGAAAATGCCAGTAAGTTTGCAGAAGCATTTCGGGTTATTATGGGACATAAGCCTAGTGAATACAGGAAGAAAAATAAAATGTCTGAATGGATTGAATAGAAGCTTTTTAGAGTAGATTTGAAAATATTAAATTTGCTATTATATACATAAGCTGATAAAAATTATCATATTTTTAATGGAGGTAACAATATGGACAGCATTTTATACATTGTACATTTAT
>CAUVRW010000109.1:0-4477 GCA_963554425.1 uncultured Veillonella sp. | reverse complement strand
GTAGCTGAAACTGGTACTATTACTATCGTATCTAACGAAGGTAATGGTCGTATGGCAAGCTCCATGCCTAAAACGCAAATTGCATTGATGGGTATGGAACGTTTGGTGCCAGACTTTGCCTCTTTGGATGTCATGATGGAAATGTTGATTCGTTCCTCTGTAGGTGCTAAAATTTCTAACTACTTCTCCATGATCACAGGTCCTGCTCGTGAAGGGGAAGCAGATGGTCCAGAAGAATTACACATCGTTATCATCGATAACCGCCGTTCTGGTATTTTAGGTGGCGATTTTGAAGAAATGTTACGTTGTATCCGTTGTGGTGCATGTATGAACATTTGCCCTGTATATCGTCATATTACAGGTCATGGTTATGGCTCTATCTATCCAGGTCCAATGGGTGCTGTATTAACTCCATTATTGGTTGGTTATGAAGAAGCTGGCGATCTTCCTTACGCGTCCACATTGTGCGGCGAATGTTGGGAACATTGCCCAGTAAAAATTCCGTTGCATGAATTATTGTTGAAACATCGTCAAGTGATTGCTGATAAATTACAAATGCGTCCAGCTCTTGAACGCAGTATCTTCCACACAGTGGCAGGTGTATTTGCGAATTCTTTCTTGTTCGATATGGGTACTAAAATGGGTGCTATCGGCATGAAATTAATGAGTAACAATGGACATATGGCAGATTGGACGAAAGTATTGCCAGTAGTTGGTGGCTGGGTGAAAGCAAAAGACATGGGCTTGCTCAAAATGAGTAAATTCCGTGATGAATATGCGAAACACGTAGCACAAAAGGGAAAGGAGAAATAAAATGGATCAAGCAAAAAAACAAGCCTTTTTAGGTCGCCTATCTCGTGCGTTAGGCCGTGACTCAATTCCTACATCTGTAACACCTTTTGATTTTTCAAAAGGCCCTCAAGAGACTATGTATTCTGACCTTAGCCATGAGCAAGTAGTACAGATGTTTAAAACAGAAGCAGAACGCTTGGGTACTAAATTAATCGAAGTGGACGCATCTCAAGTAGGCCAAGCTTTGGTAGATGAAATCGTTGCTCGTGGTGGCGGCAGTGTTGTGTACCCTAAATCTGGAGAAGTAGAAACATACGGATTAGAAGAAGCTTTCAAACAATTAAGCGAAGATCAAGCTACATTCTATCAATGGGATGCTACTAAAGGTCGTGAGGCGAATATTGAAGTAGCCAAAGATTCTAACATTGGTATTACATTCCCTATCTTGGGTATTGCGGAAACAGCAACAGTTATCCAACCAAGTACAGAAGAATCTGGTCGTTCCTTGGGCTTATTGCCTTTAACGCACATTTCTGTATTGCGTGAAGATACAATTCATCCACGTATGACACAAACGATGGCAGAATTAGCAAAGATTTATCGTAATGATCCAGCTAAGTTCCCTACCAATGTGGTTCACATCTCTGGTCCATCCAACACAGCGGATATCGAGCTTGTTCGTGTCGTTGGTGTTCACGGTCCAATCAATGTAACATTCATCTTAGTAAAATGAGATCGATAATTTGATACAATGAATATATATAGGGTAGTTGATAGTATATCGGCTATCCTATATTTTTGATTCTATAGGCTTTTCGTGCTATAGGACAAAATGGGGCTATAGTCAATGTAGTGAACACCCTTATAGCAGTAGACATCACATTTTACGAAAACTTTGTTGTATACTTTAACATGATATATTGACAAGTTTAGTGCTATGGATATAATAGAATCTAATACTGTGCGAACTCATATCCCTATGCTATGAGTTACGTAATGACAACATAGTTATAGGAAAGGAGTAATAGATGTTATTAGCAGAAGAAAAAGTTGCCACAGCCACAGCGGCAGGTGCTGAAAAAGTGGCGGAACATGTGGAGGAAAGTATTTCCTTTGTTAATCAAATGCAATCCTTATTGATTGAATATTTACCGAGTATTATCTTGGCCATTGTTGTATTAATAGTAGGTCGTTATATTGCTCTATTCGTAAGACGTGTGGCAGTACAGTTGATGAGCCGTGCCAGTTATGATCAAACGGTGCGCAGCTTTGCGTCTCAAATTATTTACTACACTATTTTGTCCGTAGTCGTGCTATCAGCTTTGTCCTTAGTGGGATTCCCGACGAATAACTTTTTAGCTGCCTTTGGGGCCTTCGGTATCGCCATTGGTTTAGCCTTACAAAATAACATGTCTAACTTGGCATCTGGTTTGATTATCTTGGCTTTCAAACCATTTAAAGCAGGGGACTGGATTTCTGTAAATGGTGTAGAAGGTTCAGTGAAATCTATCCATCTCATTAACACAGCCATTGCTACCAAAGAAAATCGTATTGTATTCATCCCTAACTCGGCGATTACGTCTAATAACTTGATGAATAGTAACTATGAACAAACGAGATATATTACGTTTGTATTTGGTATTAACTATAATGCGAACCATCACCGTGCCATTGAAATTATTAGAGAAATTCTTGCGAGCACAGGTAAGGTTCATAATATGGATACATTAGAAATTGGCATCAAAGAATTTGGTGATAGCTCTGTGAATATTGTGGCATATCCTTTGATTAATGCGGACGAATTTAGAGAAGTCTATTATGGCGTCATGTCTGAAGTAAAAGATCGCTTTGATGCAGAGGGCATCGACATCCCGTATCCACAACGTGTAGTGCATATGGCTAACTAATACTCTAAGGTGATAGCTACTTGTTTGGGTGCATTCGTATGTAATGAAAGGGAGGAGATTCTATGAATGGAAATCTATATGAATCTATGAAAGCTGCTGTAACCGAATTGGCTACGGTAGCGAAATTGCAAGAAGGTAAATTGCTAGTAGTAGGGTGCTCCACCAGTGAAGTACGAGGAAGATATATTGGTAAGGACTCTTCTTTGGAGGTGGCATCGGATTTATTTAGAGCTCTGTCTGAGGTGCAAGGTGAATATGGCTTCGATGTGGCTATTCAATGCTGTGAACATCTTAATCGGGCCTTGGTAATGGAACGTCATGCTGCAGAGGCTAGAGGCTATGAAGAAGTAAATGTAGTGCCTGTACAACATGCAGGAGGTTCTATGGCAACTACAGCCTATGCCACATGGTCAGATCCTGTGTTAGTGGAGTGTGTAAAGGCTGATGCAGGTATTGATATAGGAGATACTTTCATCGGCATGCATTTGAAACATGTAGCAGTACCTGTGCGTTTAAGCGTAATAGAAATTGGCGCAGCCCATGTAACGGCAGCTCGTGTGCGACCTAAATTTGTAGGTGGCGAACGGGCGCAGTATAATGAAACATTAAAGTAAGAACTGTGAGGTAATTATGGAATTTTATACCTATGCCTATGTGGTGCAACGAGGAGAGTTTACATCTCTGTTGCAATACATTATGACATCTATTTTGCTAGTAGCATTGCTAGTAGTAGGTGTAAAAGTTATGTATAATCGCTTTGATACTAAGTTCCGTGACTTAGGAATTATCATTGTATTGGGGCTTGTGTTTTTATTGGGTTTACAAGTTAATGATTACACTCGTGATATTAATAGTGCAGAAGAATCAAGCTACATGGTGCAATTTTTAAATAATTTAAGTGAACGTGCCGATGTACCTAAGGATAAGATTCGAGTTAATACATTGCGCGTGCAAGATCGTATGATTGTCAGTATTGAGGAAGCTTATTTCGAGGTGACTTTCACTATGAATAAGGATGGTTATTCTTTACGGCCTGTGGAGATGATTAATAGTAATCCTAAGATTGTAGATGTGAAGAAGGATAAATGATAATATGTTAACAGGATATACATTAGTATTTATTAAGCTAGCCCTTGGTATCCTAGCCCTCATTTTGCAAATGAACTTGATGGGTAAAGGAAATTTAGCGCCGAACTCGGCCTTAGATCAGGTACAAAACTATGTCCTAGGTGGTATCATCGGCGCCGTTATTTACAGTGAAAGTATTGGTATCTTGCAATTCTTTCTAGTCCTTATCGCGTGGACTATCGTGGTCATGGGCTTGCGTTTTCTTAGCGCTCATGTACGATGGATTAAAACGCTCATCGATGGACGTCCTAGCATTGTTATTGACCGGGGTAAGATTCGTGTTGGTGAATGTTTGAAACGTGGTCTTCGTGGCAGTGATTTGCAGTTGAAGCTTCGCAGTGCAGGGGTTACCCTTGTGAGCGATGTACGCCGTGCTGTACTCGAGCAAAACGGGCAATTAACATTAGTCATGAACGGTGATGATATCATTCGCTACCCAGTGATTGTGGACGGAGTGGTAGACCCAGATATACTAGAGCTTGCCGACAAAGACATGGCTTGGTTGGAAGAAGAAGTACAAGACCAAGGATATTCTATTAGTGATATATATGTAGGAGAATACTCCAAAGGTCATCTAATTCTGCATCCTTATGAAGGGCGCAGAGGATAATACCATTGTATTTTAGGAGAGAATGGTGTATACTTGGATC
>CAUVRW010000108.1:0-4535 GCA_963554425.1 uncultured Veillonella sp. | reverse complement strand
ATATATAAGAGAGGTATTGACCCTCTTGGTGGTCTATGCTAGACTTAAACAGTAAGTATGAAAGGCGATTGCAAGTCTACTTGACTTGAGGAAAGTCCGAGCTCCATAGGGCAGGATGCCGGCTAACGGCCGGCGTGGGTGACCATAGGGAATAGTGCCACAGAAAAGTAAACCGCCACCTTCGGGTGGTAAGGGTGGAACGGTCGCGGTAAGAGCGCACCAGGTACATGGTAACATGTATGCTCGGTAAACCCCATCCGGAGCAAGGCCGAATAGGAAAGGGTTAAGGGTTGCCCGCCTACCTTTCGGGTTGTGCCGCTTGAGCGTATAGGCAACTATGCGCCTAGAAAGATAATCGCCACTGCGAAAGCAGGACAGAACTCGGCTTATTGATTGCTTGCTCAAAACCGCTCTTCGGAGCGGTTTTGTTATTGTAGGAGGTATCGTTATGAAATTAGAATCCATTAAAACCTATGAAGAGTTTAAATCCATTGTCAAAGGCGATGACGAAATCGTACTAGCTTGTTTCATCGCAGAATGGTGTGATCCATGCAAGCTGATGAAAGAAGAATTAGATGTGTTACACGATGAACTACAAGGAGTGGCACGCATGATTGCCATCGATATTGACGAATCGAAAGAGATTGTCTTAAAAGAAGATGTACAAGGGGTACCGACGATTATTTGCTATAAAAAAGGAAAACAAAAAGATCGTATCGGTGGCTATAAAAAAGCAGCCTCCGTACGTAAGTTATTAAAACTATAAATTAGGGGTATAAAATTATTTTTATAAAATAGTGATTTATATTCTATAGAGTACAAGTGTTTCGTGGTATACTATGTGTATTACGTTAATTTGTATAGACGCTATAAAGTTATTGCAAGAAAGGGGCTTTTTTGTGAAAGAATCATTGAATAGTCTTTGGAATTTATTCCAAGAACGTAAATTAAGCCGACGTACGTTTATGAAATCCTGCGTAGCGTTAACCGCTATTTTAGGGTTGCCACCAGCATTGACAAATAAAGTCGTAGCAGCGGCAGAAACAAAAGAATTACCTACGGTGATTTGGTTGCATGGTCATGAATGTACAGGATGTGACGAATCTTTCATTCGTTCCACATCGCCTTTCGCATCTGATGTGATTTTAAATATGATTGCCTTAGAGTATGATGATACCTTGGCTGCCGCATCAGGGGAACCATTTGAACATCATTTACATCACTTGTTAGAAAGTAAAAAAGGTAAGTATGTATTGGCCGTTGAAGGTGGCGTTCCATTGGATGAAAATGGCTCGTACTGCCAAGTTGGTGGACGTCCATTTGTAGATGTATTGAAAGAATGCGCTGAGGGTGCTGCTTTCATCATCGAATATGGCTCTTGTGCAGCTTGGGGTGGTATTCAAGCAGCAAAACCAAATCCAACGAATACAGTATCTGTTTCTTCTATCGTAAAAGGTAAAAAAATCATTAAAGTACCAGGCTGCCCTCCGATTCCAGAGGTAATGACTGGTGTGATTATGCATTATGCTTTATTTGGCGAAATTCCACCACTTGATGTGGAAGGAAGACCAAAGCAATTCTATGGAAATCGTATCCATGATACTTGCTACCGCCGTCCGTTCTTTGATTCTGGATTGTTCGTGGAACACTTCGATGATGATGCATCCAAAGCTGGCTGGTGCTTATATAAAGTAGGTTGCCGTGGACCAGAAACATATAACTCTTGTGGTAATTTGCGCTGGTGGAATGGTTTGTCCTATCCAATTCAATCTGGACATGGTTGTATTGGTTGCTCTGAAAAAGGGTTCTGGGACAATGACAATTTCTACCAACGATTACCTCATATTCATACTCCAAATACCATCACTGATGTGGATACATTAGGAACAGTGGCAGGATTTGGCGCCTTTGGTGCAGTCATTGCTCACGGTGGTATTACATTGGCGAAACATAAATATGATTCTATCCAAGAAGAGAAAAAATATTTAGCAGAACAAGAAGCGAAACAAAAAGAATCAGAACAGAAAGGTAGTGACCAATAATGAAACGAGTTGTAGTTGATCCAGTGACCCGTATTGAAGGTCACTTGCGTGTAGAAGTAAGTGTTGATGAAGCTACAGGCAAGGTGCAAGATGCCCTTTCCAGTGGTACAGCTTGGCGTGGTATAGAATTAGTAGCTAAAAATCGTGACCCTCGTGATGTATGGGCCTTTGTACAACGTATTTGTGGCGTATGTACTTCTACGCATGCTTTGGCAGATCTTCGTGCTGTGGAAGATGCATTGGGTATCCAAATCCCTAAAAATGCAAACTATATTCGAAATATAATGCATAGTTGTTTAGATACACACGATCATATTGTGCATTTCTATCATTTGCATGCTCTTGACTGGGTCAGTCCTGTAGAAGCATTAAAAGCAGATCCTAAAAAAACAGCAGAGTTGCAACAGCAAGTCTTAGATACATACAATGTAAGTGGATTACAACCAAACGATTTGGAATCTTCCTCATCTGCCTACCCTAAGGAGTTCCCTAAAGGAAATGCTACATATTATGCAGCGATTCAAACAAAGGTGAAAAAAATTGTGGAAAGTGGTCAATTAGGCATTTTCTCTGCTCAATGGTGGGATCATCCAGACTATCAATTATTGCCTCCAGAAGTACATTTGATGGCCATTTCTCATTATTTGACAATCTTAGATCGTCAACGTGACATTGTGACACCACATGTTATTTTCGGCGGTAAAAATCCACATCCTCATTATATTGTAGGCGGTATGCCTTGCTCTATTTCCATGGATGATATGAATGCTCCGGTGAATGCAGCTCGTTTAGCTAGCGTAGATGAATCTATTTCGTTAGCAAAAGATTTGGTTAATTATTTCTACTTACCAGACTTATTAGCAATTGGTCATTTATATGTGAAAGCTGGTATGGTTGATGGTGGTGGATTGGCCAAAAAACGTGTCCTTGCTTACGGTGGCTATCCAGATGATGCCTATACAGGTATCAAAGATGGAGATTACTTCAAAAAAGCCCTTGTTCGTGCGAATGGAGTAGTAGAAAACTTTGAACTAGGATGGGAAAAAGCTACATTTACAGCACTAGAAGGGGAAGATTTGATGAATCCTGACTTCTTGTCGGAAGAAATCAATCACTCTTGGTTTGAATATCCGAATGGTGAAACGTCTTTGCATCCAACAGAAGGTGTAACGAAACCAGCTTTCACAGGTCCTAAAACAGGAACGAATAAAAAATGGGAATTCTTGGATGAAGAGAAAAAATACTCTTGGATTAAATCTCCAACGTTCAAAGGTAAGGCTTGTGAAGTGGGGCCATTGGCAAAATACATCGTTGTCTATGTAAAAGTAAAACAAGGGATCATCAAAGACCCAACTTGGGCTGAGAAAATGATGGTGGATCAAATTGATGCTGTGTCCAAAGTGCTAGGCGTACCAGCTCATGTGTGGATGTGTTCTACAGTGGGACGTACAGCTGCACGTGGTTTAGATGCACAAGTGGCAGCGAATTTGAGTCAACATTTTTATAATCGCTTAATTGAAAATATCAAAACAGGTGATACTGTAGTAGCGGATACTCGTAAATTTGATCCTAATACTTGGCCAAAAGAGGCAAAAGGTGTAGGCATACTAGATGCCCCACGTGGTGGCTTAGGCCATTGGTGCGTCATCAAAGATGGTCGTGTAGATAATTATCAATGTATCGTACCAACTACTTGGAATGCGTGCCCTAAAACAATTGCTGGTGAACATGGTGCATACGAAGCAAATATGATGGATACTAAAGTTAAAATTGCAGATAAACCATTGGAAATTTTAAAAGGTATTCATTCCTTTGATCCTTGCTTGGCATGTGCGACACACTTGTACAATAAAAAAGGTGAAAAAATTGTATCTGTTAATACAGATGCCCTATGTAAATAGGGAGGAGGCGCATCTATGTTACCATTAAATAAAAAGCCTTACCGTGTATTTAGTTTATGGCTCCGCATTTTCCATTGGACCATGGTGCTTTGCGTAACGGCTCTATTCTGGACTGGCTTATACATTGGGAACCCAGGATTCCAAGCTACACCGGGTAGTGTGGAACCGACAATCGCAGTGGGCGGATGGTTCTCTATGGAAATGATTCGCAAGATTCATTTCATTGCAGCCTTTATTTTAATTGCCTCCTTGGTATTTCGTATTTACGGAGGAATCCGATATCGTGGTGATCGCTTGTTCCCACGATTCCATAAAAAAGCCTATTGGATTGGCATTTGGGATACTATGAAGCATTACATGATGTTGCCACAACAACGGGAGCATCGTTTCTTGCGTAACTCTTTGGCTCGTACAAGTTACGTAGGTGTCTATGTGATGTTGTTTTTAGAAATTTGTACAGGCCTTGCTATGTATGCACAAGTGTATCCAGATACTTGGGTGGCACAAATTTTTAATCCAGTGAATTTGTTATTTACAGAATATCAAGTGCATATGATTCATCATTATATTGCTTGGGGATTCTTGTTATTTA
>CAUVRW010000107.1:0-4543 GCA_963554425.1 uncultured Veillonella sp. | reverse complement strand
TATTTTGTGCCATTGGTATGTGGGTATTTGTTATGAAGGACCAAAATCCTGTGATAGAAATGACATATACTGTACCAGTGCAAGTACAGAATTTGGATCAAAATTATTTAGTAGAAGGTGTACCTAGCGAAGTGCGTGTTCATTTGCGAGGGCCTCGTAATGCTATCTTTGATATTAATCCATCTGTATTGAAAGCCTATGTAAACATGAAGAATGCCCGTGTAGGACAGGAAAATGTAGCCATCAATTTTACAGCTCCAACGGGGACTTTCATCGATAGCATAACCCCAGAAAATGTAACGGTTACGGTGGATGAATACATGGTAAAAGAGTTACAAGTCCAGGCGCAACCATTGGGGACAGTGCCGAATGACATTGCCATTAAAGACTCTAAAGTTATGCCTACTACGGTAACGATTTCTGGACCAGCCCACTTGGTAAGCAGAGCATCCTATGCAGTGATTCGCATTAACCTAGATAAACATCGTGAAAGCTTTACAGAAGTAGGAGATATTTTACCAGTAGATTCTGTGGGCAATGTGGTAGAAGGATTGACAATCACACCGAAAGGCGCGCAAATTCAATATGAGTTAGAACGCATTCGGATGGAAAAAAAGGTTCCAGTCCAAGCTAATGTAGTTGGTAATGTGCCTAGCGGATATACAGTGAAACGAGTGGTGGTAGAACCAAAAGAGTTGACGATTGTAGGAAAAGAATCTATCCTCAATGGCATTGATGGGGTTAAAACTATCGATATCCCTATCCATGGTGCTACTGGTAGCTTTACTGGTGGGTATAGTCTAGTCTTGCCAGAAGGTGTGACAACAACCACAGACCGAGTTGTGGTGAAAGTAGAAATTGAACCACATATGTAGGAGAGAAACATGTTACGTATTATAAATTTTCGGATACCCGTGCAAGAGGCAGAGCAGTTAGAAACATTACTTGTTAAAAAATATAGCCCCTTACAAGGACGTATTAAATCAATTCATGTGGTGCGACGGGCCGTGGATGCGAGGAAGAAACCGCATATTACTTTTGTGTATACTTTGTTTTTAGAAGTAGACCAAGAGCAACAATTGATGAAAAAATTAAGTCGGAACAAAGATATTACCTTAATGGAGCCTGAAATGCCAGATCCTATTGTGCGTGGTACGACACCTATGCAATATCGTCCTGTGGTTATTGGTTTTGGCCCTGCTGGCATGCTAGCAGCGTTCTATTTGGCACGAGAAGGATATCGTCCTATCGTATTAGAACGAGGTCAAGATGTGGACCAACGAACGTTAGATGTAGAGCAATTTTGGAAAGAGGGTATCTTTAAGCCAGAATCAAATGTACAGTTTGGTGAAGGCGGAGCAGGTACTTTTTCAGATGGTAAATTGACGACCCGTGTGACCCATCCAAGACTTCATGAGATTGCTACGTACTTCGTAGAATTTGGAGCTCCTGAAGAAATTTTATATAAACATAAACCTCATGTAGGGACAGACATTTTACGCCACATGGTCAAAGCTATGCGCCAGCAAATCATTGCTTGGGGTGGAGAAGTCCGTTTTGGTGCACAGGTGACAGATATTGAAGTACAAGACCAAGCTGTAACCGGCGTTATGATCAATGGAACAGAACGAATCCCAGCAGATATTGTGATGCTAGGGGTTGGTCATAGTGCGCGTGATACGTATCGCATGCTCTATGATAGAGGGGTCCATTTAGAAGGAAAATCCTTTGCCATCGGTGTTCGTATTGAGCATGATCAAGATGTGATCGATACGTCACAATATGGCGTGCATCCAGCAGATATTGGCTTAGGCGCAGCAGAGTATTCCTTGGTATATCACGATAAAGAACAAGATCGTTCTTGCTATAGTTTCTGCATGTGCCCAGGAGGACAAGTGGTTGCCAGTGCGTCCGAAGAGGGAGGCGTTGTGACCAATGGTATGAGTTTATACGCTCGTGATAGTGGCATTGCCAATAGTGCATTGGTGGTTACTGTAGGCCCTCGTGACTTTGGAGAGCATCCTTTAGCTGGGGTAGATTTTCAGCGTAAATGGGAAGAACAAGCTTTTATCGTGGGAGGTCGCAATTACCATGCACCGATTCAGACGGTAGGTCACTTCTTAGGTCGCACAGAGACAAATGATGTACAGCGTAAAGCCTACAGTTATGAGCCTGGTGTGACACCAGCAGATATCCGTCAATGTTTGCCAGACTATGTGACGAATACATTAGCGGAAGCGTTGCCATATTTTGGGCGACGTATACAAGGGTTTGATGCGGATCATGTGTGTATGACTGGTGTGGAAACACGAACATCAGCACCGCTTCGCATCGTACGAGATGAACATAGACTTTCACAGTCTACGAAGGGATTATATCCTATCGGGGAAGGTGCAGGCTATGCAGGAGGCATCATGAGTGCCGCTTTAGATGGGGCAGAAACAGCCATCATGATTATGAATACATATGGCCCTTTGAAAGGAGATCATCATGAGTAGATTATTCGGTACAGATGGGGTACGAGGTTTAGTCAATGAATTTTTAACGCCAGAGTTGGCCTATCATTTAGGTCGTGCAGCGGCGTCTTACTTTGGTCAATCTGTAGATCGTCCAACCTTCTTAATTGGACGTGACACACGTATATCGGGAGGTATGTTAGAAAATGCCTTAGCCTCTGGTATTTGTGCTGTAGGTGGGGATGTGATTATTTTAGGAGAAGCACCGACACCAGCGATTGCTTATTTAGTGCGTCAGAAAGGATGTACTGCAGGGGTTGTCATTTCTGCATCCCATAATCCGTATCCAGATAATGGTATTAAATTCTTCGACGGTAATGGATTTAAATTGCCAGATGCTGTAGAAGATGAAATTGAAAAATTATGTACAGCTAGTGCAGACGATTGCTTGCCACGACCAACAAAAGGTGATATTGGTCAAATCTTCTACCATCAAGACTGGGTGGAAGAATATGTAAATTTTGTAGTATCCACTAGTGATATGCTAACTGGTTTGAAAGTAGTCTATGACGGAGCCCATGGGGCAGCTTCCTATGTGGGTCCTAAGATTCTTCGCCAATTAGGGGCAGAGGTAGTCGCTATCAATGTAACACCAACGGGCACGAATATTAACGACAATGCAGGGTCTACTCATTTAGAAGGCTTACAAGAGGCAGTGCTTCGAGAAGGTGCTCAGGTGGGGATTGCCAATGATGGTGATGCAGACCGCTGCTTGATGGTAGATGAAAAAGGTCAAGTCTTAGACGGTGACCAAATCATGCTACTCTGTGGTTTACATTTGAAAGAACAAGGTAAACTAAAAGAGAACATGATTGTAGGCACTGTGATGAGTAATATTGGCTTTCATAAGGCAGCGAAAGAGTTGGGGATGCAAACATGCAGCACAGCTGTGGGTGATCGCTATGTACTAGAAAAAATGCTCGCTGATGGATACTCTATTGGTGGAGAACAATCTGGACATGTCATCTTTTTAGATTACAACAGTACTGGTGATGGTTTATTGACAGCGGTACAAACCTTGTCTATTATGAAAGAAAAAGGAAAATCCTTATCCGAACTAGCTGGGTTGATGACGAAATATCCACAATTGTTGGTGAATGTACGAGTGTTAACAAAAGCAGGTTGGGAAACGAATAGTGCGATCCAAGATGTGATCCGTGAAGCGGAAGGTGAATTGGGAGGCAATGGACGTATTTTGGTGCGTCCATCTGGTACAGAGCCATTGATTCGTGTTATGGCAGAAGGTCCAGACCAAGACCAATTGGAAGAATTATGTAACCGTATTGGCGATGTAATCCGCATTGAACAAGGAGAAGCCTAATGTTTCGCTTAGTGACGGATGAAGAAACCTATGAGCAAGGCACTTGGGACGATGTAGAAACAGTATTGCACCAAATCGTGGCAGATGAACGTGTATTCTTTACCTTGGTTTGGGATACACCAAAAGAAAACTGCCACTTTGTCCAAGCCATTATGGATGAAGAACACCCGGATCAATTAAATTTAGAAATTGCCTTATCCAAAGATGGTCATAATTATATGTATGTGAAGAAGTATGTGACCATACCATGGTGTATGGACACATTGCAAACCATGTGTGTACAAAATCATTTACCAGATATGAGCGTTTGGGAGTTTGTCGGAGCGTTTCCGCAGGGATAGATGTTCGACGGCTTTGATGTTATGGATGGATAGGGTTCTTTGGGGGCCTTTTGGCTATTAAAATATAAAAAAGAGAGGAAAGTTGATGTTTCAATCAACTTTCCTCTTATTGTATTGGGAACCATTTTATAGGATTCTATTTTGTGATAGCCCTTTTTTAGATTTAGTTATTCCGCAATAGGTGCTTGTAATAGAGCATTGCCAGTATCCATGCCCACAGGACTAGGGCTTACCAAATATAAGCAAAGCACGATGAGGATGGTTAAACCGATGATTAACCAAGAGAATTTACCAGATTTACTGAATCCGTAGTATCCAAACATGCGGATACCGAAGGCACAACCAACGGCAGCAATTAAGGAGGC
>CAUVRW010000106.1:0-4573 GCA_963554425.1 uncultured Veillonella sp. | reverse complement strand
CCGACCTTGCAGTCCTAATAGGTGCTTACCTTTTAAGCTGATTTCTCCCATCATAGCCTCCTTTATAGTACTTCTATTACACACAAAAAGACCTCTTGCCCTAAGGCAAGAGGTCGCATAGTTATAGTGATTCTATTAGAGTACACCTATAGATTATAGGTAAACTCGCCTACTACGTTCCCTTACTAGCCTCACAGGACTAATTTAAAAGGTTTACATGTGCGCTCTTCGGTCTCTCGTACCGATTCATTAAGCTTATAAGTATTATAAAGCAAGGGCGGTTAAACGTCAAGAGATTTCCACCCATTTTATACCATCTGCTAAGTTCTATCAATTGTTTTATTTCAACTGAAAAAGACCGCCATTTTTGACAGTCTTTTTCGGAGTGTTATTATATTGCAACCTATTACATAGGTAAAAAACTTATAGTTTAGCAACAACTTCTTCAACAAATGCTTTTGCATTAGCCAAGTCGTTTTCATCTGGGTGAGATGCTGCTTGTGCATGGCGTGCATCACGTTCAGGACTTTTACCATGGGCATGCCCTTCTGGGAACATTTTGTACATCATTTCGATGATTTTTGGATCTACTTTACCTTGGCATTTGAAATAACCTACTGGTGTTTGACCATTTGGCAACAATTTCGCAGCGGCTTCCACAGTTTCTTGTGCATGAGGAGATACAGGTGGAACCCCTAATGTACAGAATAAAGCTACTTTCTCATTTGTGATTTCTTTAAGTACCGCTTGTGCTGCTTTATCAGCATTACCTTGGTCTGCCCAGAAACCCATAAATACTACATCATAAGATGCTAAATCAGTTGGAACTTCTTTCACAGATACACATGGCGTACCAGCAGGCAAAGCACTTGCCATAGCTTCTGCTACTAATTTTGTATTGCCTGTACGGCTTGAGTAAACTACGATTGCTTTCATTCATTTTTTCACACTTCTAGGAAGTGCGCTCCTTTTACATAACATATAAATACTATACTTAGTATATCATTATTTTCTATGTAACATTGTATCCTAAGGCACAATGTTCATATATCAGATATACATCCGCAGGCTTAGCCTGCGGATACTGCACTCTCATTACAGAAGTGATTTTAAACGTACTATAGTATGATGCAGCCTACCAACTTTGACCTGGTATACCTGATTCCACTCTATGAGTGGCTATAGAACTATTACAGGAAACTATATTGTTTGGTTTGGTAAGGTGTGTAGGAGTTCACCTGTAATAGATACTACCTAAATATTTTTCTTAAATGGACTATGTCCTACTGTGCCATGAGCACGAGTTGTCTCAACATCTCCTGGATGCCCTATTGGGATACCTGCTGGGTGTCCACCTGCTCCATGTGGATGCTTAGGTACACCTGCTGGATGTCCACCCATTGGTACTCCTTCTGGATGACCTTTTGGAATACCCGCTGGGTGTCCGCCTGCCCCATGTGGATGCTTAGGCACACCTGCTGGATGTCCTCCCATTGGTACTCCTTCTGGATGACCTTTTGGAATACCTGCTGGGTGTCCGCCTGCGCCATGAGGGTGTTTCGCCACTCCTTCAGGATGACCCCCTACATGTGGATGATCTTTGGGCTTACCACCGTGGTTTTGTGCAGCAATGTTTTCATGTAACAATGTGCTTTCACCAGTTAAGATGTATTGAACACATTCAATAACTGTTTGTGTAATATTTACATGCCAGAATCCACCAGCTGTTGTTAAGCGATATAATACGCCGTTATATTCCATCAAACCACGAGTTACCCAAGTATCAAGCAGCCAACGTAAATCTTCTAATTTTGCATCCATTTCGATCAAAGCATCTAAATTTAAAACGCCTCGTTCCAAGGAACTGATTACATAATTAGAGAACTCTTGTAGCTCAGATTGTTTCATAAGAACCATAAATGGTTTTTTACCTTCTTCTACAAGGGCTTCATATGGAGGTAATACGCGGTGTAACATTGTCATATAGCCACCTAAATTACCACCGGCACCACAGCCAAATGGATACATTGGATATCCAGCTTTCGCCATAGTGTTGTACATAGAACGTTCACGTGGTGCACGACTCCAATGAGCTGCGCTTAAACGTGTGAAATCACGTTTCATCAAATATTTGACAGCCGCTTCATACATCAAAGCTTGTTCTTTAGTAGTAGCTGCTGGGCTTACTTTACCACGCTCAATTAAACTTTGTAAGTCACTATTTTCAAAGACATTTAATTGATACAAGTCCATACCATCTGCTGCAGATTGTTCAAGAAGTTTTAAATCTTCCATCCACACATCCATCGTTTGATCTGGCAAACCGTAGATTAAATCTACAATCACAGAACATTGTTGATATGCCTTTAATTGCTCTAATCGAGACAATACTGTATCTTGATCATCTAAACGACCTAATTGACGTCGTACGTGAGTATGGAAAGACTGTACCCCTAAGGACATACGGTTTACACCATGGCTCATCCATACATCCATTTTTTCAGGCACCAAGTCGTGAATACGACCTTCTAATGTCAACTCATAGTCATTGGCCAACGGAAAATATTCTTGAATAGCAGATAACATGCGTTTTGCATTATTAGCTGATAACGATGTCGGCGTACCACCACCGATAAAAATAGTATGAATCAAGCCATCACGGAACCGTGGTTGGTCGGCTGCCATTTGCATTTCTTTCAATAACATATCTACATATTTATCTTCTGCATCTTGATTCGTAGCATGTTGATAGAATCCACAATAAGTACATTTAGTTTGACAGAATGGGATATGAATATATGCCGTTTGCATTTGCCCTGGAACAGGCGGTTGTTGCATTAATTCATTCCATACACGTTGTGCCTCATCCTTTTCCAAAGGACGACCACTTAGACCAGCATGTACCGCACGCTTGCTTGTGAAAGCGTGTGTTAATGGTGTCGCTGTGTCGAAACCAAGTTGAATATTACGTTGTTCCTCCGACATGGAGTCAAATAAAGCTTTTAAATCCATAATTCCTCCTGAATTATTTCTCGTGCATTTGCACTAGTCGCCATTCAATGTGTAATACACCGTGAATGTATTTGATACTGTTGAACCACTACCATTCGGATAGTTGCCTATACCATAGACAACATCTTGGGTGTGACTATTTAAGATGCCTGGACCACCACCAGCAGATACAGATACGATGTTACCACCTGCATCGATAGTTACGCTTACGCTAACACTACCTTGTAAGTTACGTTTTACTGCCATTGGAGGGTATGTGCCTTGTGCATTGGCTTGTACAGTAGCTACAAAACCTGCCCAGTCAAATGGGGCATTACCGGTTGTAGTACCTACACCATCGCCATTACCTCCGCCAGTACCAGTTCCAGATCCACCACCGCTACCAGAGCCATTGCCACTACCATCGCCAGTACCGTTACCAGTGCCATTACCGCCACCAGATCCACCACCAGTTCCTTGGTTGCTAGATGTTCCATCACTAGTACCTGTCGCAGCATTCGTAGAAGTTGGTACATTAACAGCATCCTCTACCGGTACTGGAGAAGACAGACTTTGTTGTGCAGCCTGTACTTTTGCTTGTACAACTTCTTGGGAAAGAGGTTGTGGGAAGGACACTCCGCCACCACCGCCACCACCGCCAGCGGATGCTTTTAAATCGTCGGAGATAGACATGTCAATTTCAAAAGCATTTTCTGTCTCCTTATGCTCAACTACTGAGACTAAAGCAAGGCCTAATACAACTGCTAGAATAATGTGGATTACAACGGAGATTATATAGGATTTTTTCCAGGAAATATATTGTTCCATGTGTCATCCTTTCTAGCTAGCAGCAATTGAGAACTTCTTAACCCCAATCGTTTTTAGCATATCCATAATGGCAACCACGAATCCATGTTGCGTATTTTTGTCTGCTTGTAGTAGTACCGCTGTATTTGGATTTTCTCCTACTTTGCTAGTAATGTAATTACGAGCTTCATCGATACTATATGGTTTAGAGTCAATCAAAATATGCCCTTCTTTATCTAAGGTGAGGATCACAGGACTTTGTTTGACTTGTGTTGCTGATTGTGCTTGTGGTAACTGTACACCCAAGGACTTTTGTGCCACTGTTTCGATACTATTCATCATAAAGAACACCAATAAGAAGAATATGATATCAATCATTGGCACAATCATGAACTCAGGTTTCATTTTTAATCGACTATTTTGAAACATGAGAATCACTCCATTGCTCTTTCATACCATTTAATAACACTACAGATAATGTTTCTGTATCATTGATGATGGCATCCATACGATGACTGAAATATGTATATACACAGAAGGATAAAATGGCAACTAACAAACCTGTTGCTGTAGCAATCAAGGCTTCCCCAACGCCACCGGAGATAGCAGAGGCACCAGAACCACTGTCAAGGATACTAAATGTACCAATCATGCCAGATACTGTTCCTAATAAACCTAACAATGGAGAAATAGTTACGATAGCGCTTAAGTAGTCCAAATGAATTTTCAAATGAGATGCTTCAATCATCATTTGTTCAGAAAACGCATTTTTCAT
>CAUVRW010000105.1:0-4578 GCA_963554425.1 uncultured Veillonella sp. | reverse complement strand
AAAAGTAAATAGCCTTCTTTTCCTCTAAGTATCCTGTAAGCAAAAAGCACGCAACATGCTCCTGAGCAAACATTATGAAATACCGTTTGTGAAGGAGTGTGTTGCGTGCTTTCCTTATGCTACTTCATGATGGACATGAAGGCTATTTACTTTTTACTTTTTGATCCAAGGCATCAATTTACGTAATTCGCCGCCCACTTCTTCTACTTGATGTGCTGCTGCTTGTTTACGTTGTTCTTGTAAGTAAGGGTAACCTGCTACGTAATCACCAAGGAATTGATCAGCAAATTTGCCGTTTTGGATATCTTTCAATACACCGCGCATAGCTTCTTTCGCTGCTGCTGGGATTACTTTTGGTCCTGTAATATAGTCACCGAACTCAGCTGTGTTGGAGATGGATTTACGCATTGTTTCAAAACCACCTTCGTAGATCAAGTCGATGATTAATTTCATTTCATGAACACATTCAAAGTATGCATTAACTGGATTGTAACCAGCTTCTACCAACACTTCAAAACCAGTTTGCATCAACGCACATACGCCGCCGCAAAGTACTGCTTGTTCGCCGAATAAATCAGTTTCAGTTTCTTGACGGAAGTCAGTTTCCAAGATACCGGAACGGCCACCGCCTACACCAGATGCCCAAGCCAATGCCACTTCTTTAGTATCTCCACTTGGATCTGCATATACAGCGTACAAGCAAGGAACGCCAGAACCTTCTTGGAATGTACGACGTACTAAGTGACCAGGGCCTTTAGGAGCTACCATGAATACATTTACGTCAGCAGATGGTTTAATTTTACCGAAATGAATGTTGAAACCATGAGCAAATGCCAAGTACGCACCTTTTTTAAGGTTAGGAGCGATGGATTTTTCGTAAGTTTCTGCTTGTAATTCATCTGGAATTAAGATCATCACAACGTCTGCACCTTTTACAGCCTCGCCTGTTTCTTTTACTACGAAACCAGCTTCTTCTGCTTCTTTCCAAGATTTGGAACCTTCACGAAGACCGATTTGTACGTCCATGCCGCTTTCTTTCAAGTTCAATGCATGCGCATGACCTTGGGAACCGTAGCCAAGAACTGTAATTTTTTTACCTACTAATGCTTGTAGATTGCAATCTGCATCATAAAATACTTGTGTGCCTAAAATGTTACCTGCCATTGTGATAACCTCCTACTTTGTAATACATAATGATGTTTATAATTTACTAGATTTTCTAGTGAAATTCAACTGATTTTCAGCCTTTCGGCTTACTGATTTACCATACTTAGTATGATAAATTGGTATAATTAAAAATATCTTTGTACACTCTATAAAAACATTTTATGAAAGTACTTGCAGCCAAGGTCGATCTTGGACCCAAGTCACTTTCACAGACAAACCATAAAGCGCCGATAAAATATCATCGGTAATGACCTCATATTTCGGCCCCGATTGAAAGATTTTACCTTCTTTTAATAGTGCCACATGGGTCACTGTGGGAAGGATTTCCTCGATTTGGTGCGTCACATAGATAAACGGACAAGGACTGTCCTGAGTTCCACGTTGATTGAGATGACGGAGCAATTGTTCTCGGCTCGGTACGTCTAACCCATTGCATGGTTCGTCTAAGATGAGCAAATCTGGTCTCGTCATCAAAGCACGACCGATTAAAACACGACGTTGCTCCCCTGTGGAAAGTACCCCAAAGTGGCGATGTTGTAAATGTTGTAATCCCATATCTGCTAGGACCATATCACAGCGTTGTTCTTCTTCCTCTGTCACTTCTCGATACACACCGATGGTACCATGCGCTCCAGATAGCAAAATTTGTCGCACCGTTTCATCTCGCATAGTACGTTCAAATTGCCCCAAGGTAGAGCTGACAAATCCAATACGATCTTTCACATATTTCCAGACGCATTGTCCAAAGGTATGTCCTAGGACACGCACCTCACCGTGGGTGGCACAGGTGTAGGCCATAATCATGCCTAGCAAGGTGGACTTCCCTGCTCCATTAAGGCCGAGTAATGCCCAGTTTTCCCCTGTGTTCACATGCCAGTCCACACCTTGCAAAATCGCTTCCCCATTGCGGACAAAGGTAACTCCTTCGTAATGTAACAACTCACCTTGCTTTGGTATAGCCATTACATTTTTTCTCCACGACTCATAGCGGTGCAACCTGTTTTTGCAATTTCCAGAATGCCATATTCTTTCATAATTTCTATGAAAGCATCTAGTTTCTGCGTTTCTCCTGTAATTTCCATCATGATGGAGTTAGGACCTACATCGAGTACATTACCACGATACACATCTGCTAATTGGATAATCTGCGGTCGCACAGATACATCTGCTTTCACCTTGATAAGCATTAATTCACGGCGCACCACTTGTTCTGGAGAGAATACTTTTACTTTGATGGCATCTACTAATTTGTAGATTTGTTTTTGGATTTGATCCAACTGCACTTCGTCTGTTTCCACCGTTAAAGTAATCCGTGCTTGATCTTTAGGGATGGATATACCCGATGTCATTTGGGTCACGGAGTAGCCACGACGATTGAACAAGGAAAGGATTCTTGCCCCAATACCTGGTTTGTTTTTTGTAATCACTAACACTTGGTGTTGTTGTACTTTACTCATTGTCAGGGCCTCCTTTCAATCCCATCATATCTTTCGCTGTGCAACCAGCTGGGATCATTGGGAATACATTTTCTTCTCGTTCTACCACGCAGTTAATCACCACTGGTTCATCAGATAAGATGAGGTCTCGCAATTGGCTGCGTAAGTCTTCAATAGTGGATAATGTGACCCCTTGTACACCATAGGCTTTTGCCAAGGTTTCAAAGTCTGGATTCACTTCTAAATCTACGAAGGAATAGCGACGTTGATTGAACAGTTCTTGCCATTGACGAACCATGCCTAAGAAACCATTATTGATAATCACAACTTTCACAGGGATATTGTAAGCTTTCAATAAGAGCAACTCTTGGCTGTTCATTTGTAAGCCTCCATCACCTGTGATGAGTACTACTTTTTTGTCTGGCTGTGCCACTTGTGCACCGATAGCTGCTGGCAAACCAAAGCCCATCGTACCGGCACCACCGGATGTAATGATCGTATTCGGTTTGGAGAAAGTAATGAATTGAGACGTCCACATTTGATGTTGTCCTACGTCGGTCACAACGATTGCATTGCCTTTTACGATATTGTCGATTTCTTGAATCACCTTTTGTGGTAATAAGGAAGTTCCTTCATGAGGGCGTACGCGAATTGGATACTCTTCACGCCATTCACGGATACGTTCCAACCAACTTTCATGAGTTTGTGGAGTCAATTCGTGATTCATTTCGTTCAATACATGTTTCAAATCCCCAACGATAGGTATATCGATGAGTTTATTTTTACCAATTTCTGCTGGGTCAATATCTACGTGGATGATGGTAGCCTCTTTGCAGAATTCCTTCGGAACCCCTGCGATACGATCGTCAAAACGAATGCCTAAGGCAAGTACTACATCTGCTTCATTGACAGCATAGTTAGCATACACCGTACCATGCATGCCTAGCATACCTAGCGATAATTGGTGTTCTCCTGGAAAGGAACCTAAGCCCAATAACGTATTCACCACTGGAACTTGGCACGTAGTCGCCAATTTATAAAGTTCTTCTGTAGCATTCGATAAGAGTACCCCATGGCCTGCTATGATAAGAGGTCGTTTCGCACCTTTCAACAGGTCGATGGCTTTTTTGATTTGTTTTGGATGTCCGATGTAATTCGGATCATACCCTTCGATAGAGATTGGTTCATTGAAGATAGCTTCAAATTCTTCATAGGAAATGACATCTAATTGTGCATCTCGTGTGATATCTACGAGCACCGGACCTGGACGACCTGTAGTAGCTAAGTAGTAGGCTTCTTTCACAGTGCGAATCATATCTCGGATATCTTTCACCAAGTAATTATTTTTCGTCACCGGCATGGTAATGCCCACGATGTCCGATTCTTGGAACGCATCTTTTCCCAGCAAGTGGCTGCATACCTGACCAGTAATGGCCAAGAGAGGAATGGAATCCATATGAGCCGTCATAATGCCTGTCACAAGGTTCGTCGCCCCTGGACCAGACGTAGCTAAACAGACCCCACATTTGCCAGACGCACGGGCATAGCCGTCCGCTTCATGAGCCGCCCCTTGTTCATGACGTGCCAAGTAATGGTTGATACCTTCAAAATCATAAATTTCATTGTATATAGGAATTACGGCACCGCCGGGATAGCCAAATATGTCTGTTACTCCCAAGCGTTTCAATGTTTCTAGGAGTATGCGGGCTCCTCGAATCATTTTCTGTTCACTCATAGTGTATCCCTTTCTATATCTATCGTATTCATTAGTCATGTTCATTAAATTCATTAGAACTGATACGGTGAATCGTATATCCACGGTCCGCCATGGCTGCCGTGATTTTCTTAATATGCTCTTCTCCGTTTGTTTCTACGGTTACCACCAATTCCACTTCATGGAATCGGTCTAAGTTTTTAAACTGATTATGTTCCAGTTTGATAACATTCGCATTTTGTTCTGCTAAGATTTCAGATA
>CAUVRW010000104.1:0-4603 GCA_963554425.1 uncultured Veillonella sp. | reverse complement strand
TCTAAATTTAGTGCTTTAATTGCTTGTTTAATAACTGCTTGAGAATCACTAGAATCGTAGATAGAAAAGTTTTTACTGTATCCCATGAAGGAATCTAGTTCAAAGCGTAAAAATTTAGCACAAAAAGAATGGAATGTACTAAGCCAAATACGGTGTGCTGTATCCCCTACTAAGGTCTCCACACGTTCTTTCATTTCTTTTGCTGCTTTATTGGTAAATGTGATGGCTAAAATTTCATAGGGGCTTACCCCTTGTGTCAACAAATAGGCGATACGATATGTTAACACTCGTGTTTTACCTGATCCAGCACCAGCCAATATAAGAAGAGGCCCTTCAGTTGCGTATACTGCCTCTTGTTGCTCTTTATTTAAACCGTCAAATATCATAATACCTCTCTTGCATATAACAAGGGTGCGCTGTGTTTCACTACAACGCACCCCCTATTATAGATTAGCCTTTCATAGCGCCCACGATTGGTGGTACTACTTGTTTTTTACGGGATAATGTATGTTCTAAGTATACTTCATTGTCCACAGGTTGTGCATTAAATGCAGCAGCTACTACATTGTTCGCATCGCCAACAAAGATTAAATTTGTTGCTTCTGTTAAGATATTTGTAATCATCAAATAGGATGCACTATAATTGTTAGCACTACGTAACTCTTCCATAGCTTTTAATAAGCGCCCTTTACGACCTAAAATATCTGTTGTATCCATCACTTGAATTTGACCAATACTAATAATCTTACCATTTGCTTCAAATTCTTTTAAATCTGTACGTACGATTTTCTCATCAGAATAATCAGATACATCAGATCCAGCTTTCAATAAAGACATTCCATATTCTTCTAGATCAACACCAGCGATAGTTGCTAATTTTTTAGCTGTTTCTTTATCTTTTTCAGTGCAAGTTGGAGAACGGAATAACACTGTATCAGAAATGATAGCAGATAGCATCAATCCTGCAATATTTTTAGGAATTTCTTGACCATATTGCCAATATAAGTTAGCAAGAATTGTACAAGTACATCCTACAGTTTCATAATGAATGAAAATAGGATTATCTGTTACCAAGCCACCAATGCGATGGTGATCAATATTTTCGATTAATTCTGCTTCCTCAATATCATCAATAATTTGAACTTTTTCATTGTGGTCTACCAAAACTACTTTTGTTTTCTGTTTTGGCGCTTCCACATTAGAACGAATGATACCTAAGTATGTACCATTATCTACTACTGGATATCCACCGATGTGAGAGTTAGCTTTGAAATCACGCAATTTAGTTTCTTTGCTAATCACTTGGCAAGAAGTTTTTGTGCAAATTTCACCAGCTGTTACACCAGAATTACCGCTCATAGCAGCTTCTAAAGCATCAATCAAACGTTGTGCTGTAATCGTACCTACATAGGAATTACCATTCTCCACAACCGGAATACGATTCATTTCATATTGTTTGCGCCATGCTAATACATCTTGCAAAGATGCTTTACTATCCACTGCTGGAATAGATTCTACTACATCTTCCACTGTAACTGCAAAAGACGTTACGATTTCTGGATGTTCAAATCCGAAATAGTTTAATGCGAAAGTGGTTTCTTTATTGGCTTGACCTGCACAAATTGGTTGTGCTGCAAATCCCATTTGATTTTTTAAGTTTGCATAGGAAATGGCAGAACAAATTGAATCAGTATCTGGACTCTTATGTCCTGTTACTAAAATTGTATCTCTTAACATAATGTCACCTCTTATAATCATCACTTGAGTTATTTATTAATGTTTCTTTATTATACCATAATTAGGCATAAAATGCATACAAAAAAGACCTCGTAAACAACAGTTTACAAGGCCTTCTCATTCGTTTCTATTACGCATTTTTAGAAACTACTTGTTCTCCTTTGTAAGAACCACATGTTGGGCAAACGCGATGCGGCATCATTGGTTCGTGACATTGTGGACAAGCTACATAACCAGGTACTTCTAATTTCCAGTTAGCACGACGACGATCGCGACGGCATTTGGAAAGTCTACGCTTTGGTACTGCCATTATCTGCACCTCCTTAACATAATCACTAGGTATTAATCATCATTTTCTTCCTTCAGCAATGTTCTTAGCACTGCTAATCGAGGATCTACCACAAAGGATTCACAAGAGCATGGTGAAACATTTTGATTAGCTCCACACTGAACACACAATCCTTTGCAATCATCCTGACATAACACTTGAGAGGGCTCATTGATGATTAATGTTTCCCGAATGGTCTCCGTTAGATCGATTTCTTCCCCATCGAAAGAAATCACATCACCGTCTCCACTGTTGGAATGTGTAACACCAAAAGTCTCTTCAAATGGAACAGTATGGGTATAATTAGTATCGGTTAAGCATCTTGAGCACTCATATTGTCCATTTGTTGTTATGGTACCATTCACCACATAATGTTGACCATCATAACGAAGCTCACCACTAATGGTTATATCATGACGGCTCCAAGGAAAAGCAGATACGTCACCAAGATCATCACCTGATGTCGTACATAGAAAAGGGACTACTCGTCCAATCTGTTCTTTTGCTTGCTCTACTTGCAGTTTCATAATTTTACCTCGACTATACTATTATAGCTACCTATACTATCTTTGTCAAATGCTAGCCACTATATGTTGTTAAGTTTTCATAAAACCCATACAAGACACAGCACTAACTTGTCATGTTAAAAAGAGCTCTCCTATTGGAGAGCCCTTATGTATGTGGATTAATTTATCGAAAAATTAATTACATTTCTTCGAATTGGTCTTTACCAACCCCACAAACTGGGCAAAGGTAATCAGCTGGTTGATCTTCGAATTTAACGCCTTCAACAGCTTCGTCATAAACCCAACCGCATACTACGCAAACGTATTTTTTATCCATTGTGTGCACCACCTTTCGTACTAACTAGTTATCTCAGATACTTCATCTGTAAACAGTATACCACCACAATCGAAAACTTTCAATATATTCTCAATCATTTTCTATGTTATTTTTAGATACCTATTTGCAAACTATGCATAGCAAATCGATGGTACAACACAAAGAGTATCATCAACGAATGCATATCTATCACCATCTACGACTGGCTCCACCGCCTCCAGAGGAGCCACCGCCAAATCCACCGAATCCGCCACCGCCGGAACGACCGGAGCCACCGCCCCCTCGTCCTGACGCTAGGATCCACAACAAAGATTGCGTAATGGCACCGCCAAAAAAAGTCATATCCACAATGATTAATCCTAAGATACCTACACCAATCAACAATAGTTGGAGTGGACTTAGTTCAATAGAATCTTGCTTTTCATAGGTTCGACTGCCATCAATACTCACTCCATACTCTTTGCTGACCTCACCTACTAGCACTTTATACGTTTCCATGACGCCAGGTCCAAACTTTCCTTTTTGAAAGTAAGGTATAGCATATTGATCTAGGATTTCTCCAGCTTTCCCATCATTGATAGCACCTTCTAATCCGTAGCCCACTTCAATGCGCATTTGCTTGTCTTTCGTGGCAATTAAAAAGAGTACTCCATTATTTTTTTCTTTGTCACCAATTCCCCAAGCACGAAAGACACGGTTCGCGTAATCTGATACATCCTCACCCTCTAAGGTAGGAATCATTAAGACTGCAATTTGCGCTTTTGTTTTCTTTTGAAGTTCCAAACCCATACGGTTCATGGTATATATTTCTTCTTTTGTCAGAGTTTGTGTTTGATCTAATACATATCCATTCTTAGGTGGATTGGGCACATCTAAAGCGAAAACAGATAGGCTCGCCAAACACATCCATATGGTGACTAATACACAGCTGATACAAGCAGACCATGCGTATTTTTTCATCCACTTATCTCCTTTCTCATCTCCATTCATCCCTCATCCCATTGAGTGAAAGAGATAATTATCCTCCGATTACAATGGCACTCAGTATCCTACCATGATACACCACTAGCATGAATCCTATATTATGTTTGAAATGATTACATTCATCACAACATTACTAGTGTAGAAACATTCTATTCTATACTAGTCGATAGCAGAATTAAAATTGCACTTTAGGTGCACTTTGCGCCCCTTGATCTGCTTCAAAATATGGTTTTACTTGGAACCCCATTGGGCTAGCAATTAAAGAAGTTGGTAAGGTCCGAATTTTCATATTATAGGCTTGTACACTTCCATTATAATCCTTACGTGCTACTGCAATACGATTTTCTGTGCCCGCTAGTTCATCTTGCAAGGCTCTAAAATTAGCATCAGCTTTTAAATTTGGGTAGTTTTCCACTACCACTAACAAACGACTCAAAGCACTACTCAATTCTTGATTCGCTTTCGCTGTTTCTTCCACTGTTTTTGCACCACCTAATTTAGCTCTTGCATCCGCTACCGCTTGAATTGTTTCTTTTTCATGAGTAGCATAGCCTTTCACAGTATTCACCAAATTCGGAATTAAATCAGAACGACGTTGCAATTGTGTTTGTACTTGTGCCCATTGTCCATTCACTTGTTCTTCCGTTTGTACTAACCCATTATAGGAACTAAATATCCAAATTAAAATAACTCCTATAATACCTAAACCGA
>CAUVRW010000103.1:0-4650 GCA_963554425.1 uncultured Veillonella sp. | reverse complement strand
TTGGCTCATGTGTCAGGTAAAATGCGTATGAATTTTATCCGTATCCTTCCTGGTGATAAAGTTACTATGGAACTGACACCATATGACTTAAGCCGTGGTCGCATCACCTATCGCTTTAAGTAAGCATAGGATCCACAAAGGAGGTACTTATGAAGGTTAAACCATCAGTTAAAAAGATATGCGAAAAATGTAAAATTATTAAACGTAAAGGCCGTGTAATGGTTATTTGCGAAAACCCAAAACATAAACAAAAACAAGGATAATTGATAGGAGGTGGATGAATAGATGGCACGTATAGCCGGTGTAGATTTACCACGTGACAAACGTGTGGAAATTGGTTTAACTTATATTTACGGTATCGGTCTTACTCTTGCTAAAGAAGTATTAGCAAAAACTGGTATCAATCCAGATACTCGCGTTCGTGATTTAAGTGAAGATGAAGTAGCTAAAATCCGTGAACTTCTTGATGCAGAGTATAAAGTAGAAGGTGATCTTCGTCGTGAAGAAGCCCTTAACATTAAACGCTTAATTGAAATCAACTCCTATCGCGGTAAACGTCATCGTATGGGACTTCCATGTCGTGGTCAACGTACGAAGACAAATGCTCGTACTCGTAAGGGTCCTCGTAAAGCAATCGCAGGTAAGAAGAAATAATAAAGGAGGGATATTGTGGCTAAGAAAACAGTTAGATCCAAAAGAAAAGAAAAGAAACATATCGAATCTGGTGCAGCGCATATTCGCTCCACTTTTAACAACACTATCGTTACAGTAACAGACGTAAACGGTAATGCTCTTTCTTGGGCATCTGCTGGTGGTCTAGGTTTCCGTGGTTCCCGTAAATCCACTCCATTTGCAGCACAAATGGCAGCTGAACAAGCGGCAAAAGCAGCTATGGAACACGGTCTTCGCACTGTAGAAGTATTTGTTAAAGGTCCAGGATCTGGTCGTGAAGCAGCGATTCGTGCGTTGCAAGCAGCTGGTCTTGAAGTAACTAGCATTAAAGATGTGACTCCAATTCCTCATAACGGCTGTCGTCCTCCAAAACGTCGTCGCGTATAATCTGAGCTATATACTTAGAATAGTGACAAGTTTTAGAGGAGGGTATACCTGATGAGCGAAGAAAAAAAACTTAGAATCGAGAAAGTACAAATGACTGAAGATGGCCGCTACGGTAAATTCGTATGCGAGCCATTGGATCGTGGTTATGGTATTACTCTCGGTAATAGCTTGCGTCGCATTTTGCTTTCATCCTTAGATGGAGCAGCAATTACTTCCATCAAGATTGACGGAGTACTTCATGAGTTCTCTACGATTGAAGGTGTTCGTGAGGATGTATCCGATATTATTCTGAACCTTAAACAGTTGTGCATTCGTCTTGAAGAGGAAGCACCTGTACCGATGGATGTACATATCGATGTTCGTAAAGATGGAGTATTAACAGCAGGTGATTTGATTCAATTCATGCCTCCTGAAATCGAAGTCTTAAATCCAGAATTGGTAATTGCTACAATGGATGAAGCAGCTCATCTTGTAATGGATGTGCGTATCGAACGCGGTAAAGGATATGTACCATCTACTAAGAATAAACGTGAAGATGATATGATTGGTCAAATTCCAATTGATTCTATCTTCTCGCCAATTCTAAGAGCGAAATATGAAGTCAGCGATGTCCGTGTGGGCAACGAAATGGACTTTGATAAGCTTACTTTAGAAGTTTGGACAAATGGTTCTATTACAGCATCTGATGCAATTGCTAAATCAGCAGCTATCATGATTTCCTATTTAGGAAACTTCACTCGATTGGCTCATTCTTATGATATGATCGATGTTGGTGAAAGTGAAGCTGAATTTACAACTGCTAATGGTCAAGAAGGTGGCGATAAAGATGCTGAACCTAAAGGACCAACGACGATTCCTATTGAAGATCTTGAGTTGTCTGTTCGTGCTTTCAACTGCTTGAAACGTGCTAACATTCACACAATCGGTGACTTGACTGGTAAAACAGAAGACGAATTAGGAAAAATCCGCAATTTAGGGAAAAAATCTGTAGAAGAAATTCTAGAGAAATTACAATCTTACAATGAGGGTAATGAATCCCTAACATCTCAAAGCGAATAAGAGGAGAAAGACTAATGGCATACAGAAAATTAGGCCGCAACAGTTCCGCTCGTAAAGCGTTGTTCCGCGGTATGGTAACATCTCTCTTCGTACATGAACGCATTGAAACAACAGAAGCAAAAGCAAAAGAGCTTCGTAAATATGTTGATGAAATGATTACATTGGGCAAACGTGGCGACTTACATGCTCGTCGTCAAGTTCTTGCTTTTCTTATGAACGAAGATGCAGTAAAAAAATTATTTGATGAAATTGCTCCAAAATATGCTGAGCGCAACGGTGGTTACACTCGTGTAATCAAACTTGGCCTTCGTAAAGGCGATGCAGCTCCATTGGCTATTCTTGAGCTTGTATAATCAAACGCAATCTGGTTGTGATAGGATGAGTTTCACTCATTCTGTTGCAGCCTTTTTTGCTTGTATATGGAAAACAGCGACCCTGTCCGGTTGGATGGAGTCGCTGTTTTGGTATACGTTGTATTTGATATCTATATAGCATGTGATTTATATTGCTAGTAGCAAAATAGAATCATGTGGTTTAGATTGCTTTGTCGTGAATTAACTAAATTGTGTTTCGTCCACTTCCAAGAATCCAAAGTATTCCATACGACGGATCATTTCTTCGTAGAATGCAAGGATCATGGTGTATTTGTTAGATTGTTGTAATGCTAGAGAGCTAATGGATTCTTCTGTCATAGCCTCGTAGATTTTGCACATCACATCGTGCTTTGTGGTCGGCTTGCTGAGAAGTTTCATGAACTCTAAATCTTCTTCGTTAAAATCGGAAATAGGGTCATTGTAGCGATTGCCCGGGTAGATGTAGGCATTAACCCCTTCTTGTGGCATAATCTCTACGAATGGAATGTATCGCTCAGGGATATAGCTTTTCTTTTCTTCAAAAATATGATGTTTGAAAGGATGCTCGGCTTCTAGTACGGACAGGGTGATACCACCTTGGATAATGTGTTCTACTAAGAATTGATAGAACAATGGTAAGCACCTATCAGGAATGGTATGCTCTCCTGTGTAGGTCACTAATGTGTTGTGTTTTACATAGAAGTGAGGGCCTTCATGTTGGAATAAGTCTACTAATGCTTTAGTTGCAGATCCGGTAAGAGCTGTATTGACTGAGTTATCTACTGATGTATCATTATAAGTACTAACGGAGTTAGTATCACTATTCATTGCATGCACCTGAGTAGTATTAGTATCTGTTACAGAGGTTGGCATCCGTTTTGCCAAGTCTTCAAAGATGGGTTCTAAATGCTCCGATGGAATGCGTAGGGTGAATAAGAATTGTTCCAAGTTGTGTTGGAATCCTGCATCTGTGATAGATGTTTCGGTAATGCGTTTTGGCGTAGCCCCTTTGTGAGTGAACAAGGATTTGCGGAATGCTGCATTGAGCATGAAATCGATATACTGTTCTCGCGCCAGTGGGTCATGAGGGGCGAGTTCTTGTAATTTAGTGCGCAATGTTTCGTCATATACATCAGGGAATGATAAATTTAGATCACAGTCGCAAAGGTAGGTGAATCCATGCTTTGTCATATGGTCTATGCATTGGTGAAAGTACACCGGTGTGTTCACTGGTTCTAAATGGTCATGGCCAACATAGCAATCTTGTTTTTGCAATGTTTGACGCAAAGATTGTAAAAATGGACCTTGTTGGTTTTTTACCGTATCGTATTCAAGCATGAGAGCGCCTAGTTTGCTGGCTACCGTTTTACCATGACGCACTTTTTCTCGATGGTTTAATGTGTCCACATCTTTGTTGGCAAACTCTAAAAGGGCACGCACACTGTCCATTTTATGCCAACCTGGGTACGTGTTATAGGACATGTACAAGATACCATTCTCCGCGAGATGTTCTTTACAGAGACGAAGAAAATTATCTTTCGTTTCCTCGTCTACCCAAGAATAGAAGCCATGGGCGATGATGTAATCGTAGGTGCCGAGGTGCTCGTGACTTTCATTCACATCGCCTTCTAACAAGTCAAGGTTGGTGATGCCCAATTGGTCGATGTATGTTTTGCCCACGCTCACTTGGGTCGGGGCAATTTCGATACCTGTGAAAGTAGCCTGTGGATAGAACAGGGCCTGAGAAATTAAGTTACCGCCGTAGGAAGAACCGATTTCTAAAATACGAGCTGTACTGGCAGGAGCCGGTGAAAGTCCTAATAGACGAGCGTAACTTTCAAGGAACGGAGCAGACGCATAAGGAAAGGGCTGGGAAAGATACCCTAAGTCAGCATAGATTTCTTTGGCTTGCTCTTTAGTCATTCGTGTGTTGTATCGCATAAAAACTCCTTTATTCTATGAGGTGTCCTAGACCGACTCAGAAAGTCTTGTAAAATGGTTTATGTAATTTACTTATCGTATCATTAGTATAACAGAAAAGAGATAAAATACATACTTATTATCTATAGTGACTATGTAATAGTGACTATGTACTGGAATTATTTGGTAGAGAAAACAAATGTTTTCTGTCGTAACTGTTACGGTATATATGGATGTAAAAATGAATATACTACAGGAT
>CAUVRW010000102.1:0-4732 GCA_963554425.1 uncultured Veillonella sp. | reverse complement strand
AAATATATCTTGGGGGGATGGCTTTTGCTGTCCCCCCAAAATATATTATAGAACCTTTTAAATTTTATTATTTATATGATTCTATAGCTGCATCAATAATTTGTGCTTCTTCTACAGATGGATCACACAATGGTAATAATAAAGGTCCTGTACTGAAACCTAATTGCTTCATCGCATATTTAACAGGAATCGGATTTGTCGTAATAAACATAGCTTTTAGAATAGGTACTATTGAAAGTTCAATAGCTCTTGCTTCTTTAACTTTGCCTTCTTTAAATAAAGTTATCATTTTTTGCATTTCTTTACCTACAATATGAGAGGAAACAGAAATAACACCTACTCCACCATTTTGTATCACATCTAATGTTAATGCATCATCACCAGAATAAATCATAAAATCATTATTTGGTAGTAGTTCATGAAGCTGTTGGATGATTTTGATATCTCCCGTAGCTTCTTTAATAGATGTAATATTATCACATTCTTTTGCCAATCTGGTCACAGTTTTCGGATCTATACGGCCTCCAGTACGTCCAGGTACATTATATAGCATAACAGGCAAATCAGTACTATCTGCAATAGCCTTAAAGTGCAAATAACAACCTTCTTGATTCGGTTTGTTATAATATGGCACCACAGTCATCACAGCATGAACACCAGTATGGCTAGCAGCCTTCGTTAAAGCAATCGACTTTTTAGTAGAATTACTACCTGTATTCGCAATAATGGTAGCACGATGACCATACTCTTTAGCGATTAATGTAAATAGCTCAAGTTTATCACGATCATCAATATTTGGACCTTCACCAGTAGTGCCACATACAATTAACCCATCAGACCCATTATCTAATAAGTATCCGGCTAAACGTAGTGCTTCTTGAAAATTTACATGACCATCGTCAGTAAAAGGAGTGATCATTGCTGTTAAGATATTTCCAAATGTTGTCATCTTAGCACCCCCTGAAATATATAATTAGAAAGATTGATGTTCTACCAAGTATTCTGCAATTTGTAATGCATTTAATGCAGCACCCTTACGAATTTGATCTCCTACAATCCAAAAATTCATAGCATGCTCGTTAAATAAATCTTTACGAATGCGGCCGATTTCACAATCATTTTGATTCGATGTATATAAAGGCATTGGATATTCTTGTGCTGCTGGATTATCGTTAACACGTAAACCAGGGAATTTTTCACAAGCAGCTTTGAAATCTTCTACAGATACTGGAGAATCTGTCTTTACTAATACAGATTCAGAATGAGAGCGATATACTGGTACACGTACTGTAGTCGGTACTACAGCAATAGTGTCATCATGGAAAATCTTTTGTGTTTCCAATACCATTTTCATTTCTTCTTTAGAGTATCCATTTTCCATGAATACATCAATTTGCGGAATTAAATTAAAAGCGATTGGATAATGTTTGTCCATAGAGCCTGTAGGTAATAAATTAGCTACCATATCTTCCCCTGCAACATGTTGAGCTACTTGGGAATCTAATTCTTCAATTCCCTCTTTACCAGCGCCAGATACAGCTTGGTATGTGCTGACAACAACACGTTTAATAGGAGATAAGTCATGCAATGGCTTTAATCCTAAAGCCATGATAATAGTGGAACAATTAGGGTTAGCAATAATTCCTTTATGCGTATCAATATCCTCTGGGTTTACTTCTGGTACTACTAATGGAACGTCTGGATCCATACGGAAAGCGCTGGAGTTATCGATAACAATAGCACCACGTTTAGCAGCTTCTGGAGCCAATGTTTTAGAAATAGAACCTCCTGCAAATAAAGCAATATCTACACCTTCAAAAGATTCTGGTTTTGCCTCTTCCACCACATAGTCTTTCCCATCTACTGTCAACACTTTACCCGCAGAACGAGCAGATGCTAACAACTTAATGCTTTCATAAGGAAATTTACGTTCTTCAATTAATGTAATAAACTCTTGTCCTACTGCACCAGTAGCACCTAATATGGCTAAATGAGGTTTTCTCATAGTGACTCCTTAATATTAATAACTTAATGTATAGTTATATGTATTATACTATTTAAGTTTTTCTTTAGCAAGAATTATATAGAATATAGAATTATAAATAATGTTCTAATCCATAAGTTAAGCCTGCAAAATCTTTGATTTTTTTACAAGCTAGTACCACACCAGGCATAAAGGATAAGCGGCTTAATGAATCATGACGAATCACCAATGTTTCATCATATCCACCAAAAATAACTTCTTGATGTGCTACATAACCTGGCAAACGGACACTGTGAATTGTCACATCATCCACCTTAGCACCTCGAGCACCTGGTAGACTCTCACGAGTTAAATCTTCAGCCGCTTTCACATTTGCTTTTTGTTTTGCGTCATTGATCAATTTAGCCGTTAATACAGCTGTACCAGAAGGTGCATCATATTTATGATTATGATGCAATTCAATAATCTCCACATCTGGAAAATACGGAGCTAGTTCCGCTGCCGTTTTCATCATCATCACCGCACCTAATGAGAAGTTAGGAGCTACCAAACAATTCGCATTATGTGATCTGCCAATGGAATCTAATTCTTGCCGCTGTGCTTCTGTAAGACCAGTTGTACCAATCACAACGTGAATTCCTTTTGTTAGCATAAGTTTTGCATTTTCAAAAATAATGGCTGGCGTTGTAAAGTCCACAATCACATCTGGATGTACGGCTTCAATAGCTTCCTCTAATTGACTGTAGATTTTACAGTCTAAAGGACTAGTGCCCATAAATTCACTAACATCTTTTCCTCCATGACTAGGATCTACCCCGCCAACTAAGGTTAACTCTGTATCATTATGAACCGCTTTAAGAACCTCACGGCCCATTTTACCAGTTGCTCCATTTACTAAAACTTTCATTGTTCCTCCTAGAATGATTCCTGTTGAAAATATTGAATCATTTCTTTTGCTGTTTCTATAGCTGTATCTGAGAAAGATTGTCCAGACATCATACGGGCAATCTGTGTTATATGTTCGTCTTCTGAAAGAATGGTTACTTTAGAAATTGTTCGGCCTTCTTCTTCTACCTTATGCAAATGATAGTGTTGTTTTGCCACACTAGCTGTTTGAGGTAGATGTGTAATGCAGAACACCTGATTATCAGAACTTAATTGAAGAATTTGTTTCGCTACTTGTAAAGCTATATCACCACTAATGCCTACATCAATTTCATCAAACACTAAGGTTTTATGCGTTGCTCTGTTAAATACCGTTTTAAAAGCTAACGCAATACGTGCTAACTCACCGCCAGAGGCAACTTTATGTAGTGGTAATAAAGCCTCCCCTGCATTGGCAGAAAATAATAGTTCTATGCGGCTAGCACCTAATGGAGATAAGCTTTCAGTGCCTTCTATTACAAATTCTAGCTTTGCTTTAGGCATACCTAAGTGAATTAAGTTTTTCTGCAAGGCGTCGGTTATCTTTTTATGATGAGCATGGCGAATCTGTGTAAGAGTCTGTAATGCTTGTAATGCTTGTGTTTTCAGTGTTTCCACACGCTCTACTAGCTGTGATTCTTCACTTTCATGAAATTCTAGTAGCTCCAGTCGAGATTGTGCTGTTTCTTCAAAGGCTAAAATACTTTCAATTGTTTCGCCATATTTACGCTTTAAATTGTAAATAAGTGTATCTCTTTCTTGTAAGTAAAAATAGCGCTCTTCGTCATAGCTAATGGAATCTCGGTATCTATCTAACGCTTGTCCAGCTTCTTCTAATTGATAATAGGCAGATCTTAACAACTCAGCGACTTCTTCCATCTCCTTATCATATTTGATAAGATCTGTTACTTCATTAGTAACACTATTCAAGCCATCAATAAGGGGTGTTCTGCCCCCATAGATGCCATCATAACAATTAGCAATTGTTGATTGAAGATGCTCAAAATTATCTAATCGCTCTAATTCTTCTGATACCGCTGTATCTTCATTTGGCTGCAATTGGGCTTCTTCAATTTCATCAATCTGAAAGCGCAACATATCTAATTCACGAATTCTTTGTGCCGACTCTTCACGCAATGTTTCTAATTGTCGCTTTGCACTGGCATAGTCAGTATAGGCTACTACGTAATTTTCATAAGCCTTCGTGGCATCATCATTATACGTATCTAAATAGATATGATGTGTATCCGGTAATAGAAGCTGTTGGTTACTATATTGACCATGAATATCTGCCAAATAGGTACCGATCTCACGTAATGCCTTCAATGGTATCACTTGGTCATTCGCTAGGATTTGTGATTTACCATTTCGATTAAAAGTTCTAGATAAAATTAAAGTATCTTCTTCTACTAAAATATTTTTGTTAGCTAATAGTTCTTGTAATGCTGTATCTCCTGCAATATCAAATACGCCTTCAATCAGAAAAGAGTCCTTCTCATGGCGAATAAATTCACTACTAGCTCTTTCTCCTAGTAGAATGGAAAATGCATCCATCAATATAGATTTACCAGAACCTGTTTCCCCAGTAAATATTGTGATGCCCTTGGCAAACTCTAGCTGCATATGTTCGATGAGGGCAAAATTTTTAATCCCCATGCGTACTAGCATATTAATCCCTCATTAATTCTTGAATACGGTCCAATACCAATTCTACACTTTCTACAGAATTACATATTAATAAAATTGTATCATCTCCAGCAATTGTTCCTATCACTTCATGCCATTTTGCATGGTCAATTGCAAAGGCTACTGATTGTGCGGAAC
>CAUVRW010000101.1:0-4746 GCA_963554425.1 uncultured Veillonella sp. | reverse complement strand
GCTTGGTACTTGCGTTCCATGGGTAATGATACAAATACAGTACAATTTGCTAGTGGTTTAGGAACTTCTAGCACTACATTCAAAGGAGTGGCTAATGTAGTCGGTATTGGAGCTAAATATTCTACAGGTAATGCATCTGTATCCTTTGACTATGGACAAAACAGAACTGACTTTGGTCGATTTATGAATGGACGTACTGTGTATAACTATGTTCCAGGTAGTATTAACTTTACACCAACTGGCCGTGCTATGGGTGGAAATCCAAGCTTCTGGGTAGTGCGTTTTGATATTGGTGAATCTGATTATAAACGTGCAGGAAGTTGGAATGGTTTTATCGATTATAAACGATTTGATCATGGCTCATTCTTTGGTGGTAATGGCAGTGGTTCTGTGCCAGATCGTTACCTAGATGGCATTAGTAGCTTTACCGTAGGTGGCGGTTACGTGCCTCGTAAGGATTTCTTACTAGAAGCATTCTACACATTTGATGCAAAAGCGACTGGACAACGTGATACATTGTATGGTGGAGAAAACTTTAAATTAGGAAATTATACAAGAATTCAAGGAACATATAAATTCTAATACTATTTTATTGTATACATCCATGATGTAATGTAAAAGATTATTTTTAATGCCTAATGAGTGCGTATCTAGTGCTCATTAGGCATTTTATGTATTGACACCTATGTGATCTTAAAATAGGAAAGACTATAATACTCTTTTATATACGTATTACATTATAAAAATGAGAAATATTTACAAAAAACATAACTAAATGGGCTAATTGAAAACCTTTCGGAGTGGATTTGATGGATAAATTAGTATAAAATGAAAGCAAAATGATATTTTTTGTCATTTGCGTTATTATTTGTGTTAATTTTTTTGTATGTAGGAGTAGATTGCAATGACGACAAATCGTAAAAAGCAACAAAAATACTTCATGCTATCCTGTGCGATTGCTACATGGATAGCGCTACCAGGTTTAATGTATTCTAACTCAGTACAAGCTGAGGGGTCTGTCTATGTTACCGCTGATAGAGCTCATGAAGAAGCTAAATATAACTCACAACAAGTGAGCATTATTACTAAAAAGGATATTGAACAAAAACAAGCTAAATCAGTAGAAGATATCATTTTCACTGAAAGTGGTGTATCAAAAACTGTGGACTCCATGGGTCGTGTAGGCGTGTCCATTCGTGGTGCAGAAGCACGTCATACTTTGATCTTAGTGGATGGCCAAGCCGTACTAGGCGACTTGGCTAAGTTCAGTGGTGCAGCAGATGAAGTAATGCGCTTAGGCACAGAGAATGTAGAACGTATTGAAATCGTACAAGGTTATGCTAGTGCAAAATATGGTTCTGATGCTATTGGTGGTGTAGTTAATATCATCACTAAAAAAGCCGCTAAAAAACCAACTATTCAAATCAATGGTGAAGGCTCTCGTGCAAAAGGTGGAGAAACTGGCTATGGTAATACTAATTTCTTCTTGCGCGCCGATTCTGGACAAATGGGTAAAGTTCGTGTAGCTATCTCTGGTAGTAAACGTGATATTTTACCAGTATATGCTACAAAAGAAAGAAGAGATACTGGTGATAAACTAGAAGGCGACTTCAAACCTAATGCACTTCGTTTCTACGGTGATACTTCTGATATTGGCTTTAATGGTATTTATGATATCAATAAAGATCATAATATTCAGGTACGTTTAAATCGTTTTACAGAAGACTTACAACGGGATGTTAAAAATAGTACCTCACCAATGGAACCTCAACGTCATTTTAAACGTGATAGTAACCGTAATACCTTAAACATGATCTGGAATGGTCGTGGTGGTGCCAGTGATTGGAAATTAGAATTAAATCATTCTCGTATCAATGAAAATGATGTTTCTTTAATTAACTATGTTGGTCGTTCCCAATATGAAGGTAAAAACGAATTACGTTATATTGATGATGTAGACCATCGTCAAACAGATATCCGTTTCAATGCAAACTCTGCGATTGGGGATAAGCATACTTTGAGCTGGGGTATTGCACAAACTAAAGAAACAGGTTTTGGTAGTCGACTAAAAAGTTCTCCTAATGTAAAAACTCGCTATATTGACCCATGGGATTATGATAAAAACTTGTTAGTAGCAGGTGTTGACCGTCTAGAGCGTCGACCTGGAGACAATAGTTTACGTATTTATTCCCATATCCATGATTACAAATTTAAGCCAAGTAAAAAAGGCTTACCTATTTGGGATAAGGATTATGAATACTATGGTGCAGAAAAAGAGAGTGATGTTCCACCGATTACATATGAATATTTACGAGAACATAATTTAGATGATCCTAATAAAAGTACCGATCCATATTCTTGGTCTAACAATTTAGCTGATTTTGGTGTAGATGATGCGCATTGGAAGAAAATTCTTGAATTTAACGAGGCTTTGAAAAAAGAAAACAATCTTCAAGGTGCCTCTTCTGTATATGTAAAATACTTTACACAAGGAGAATCGGTAGATCCTAAAGAACGTGAGAAAGCACCGAAATATAAAGGTGTTAGATTCTTAGAAAAATATCGTGAACGTGAACAACGCATCACGGAAGGCGAAGGTAGTATTAAAAAAAGTAATTACTACTTATCTGATGCATGGCAAGTGAACAAAGATTTATTAGTTCAACCAACGCTTCGTGTCGATAAGAGTAGTTTATTTGGAACGCACTTCTCTTGGAATTTAGGGGCTACCTATAATGTAAACTCTAATGCACACCGTCGATTAAAAGCTAACATTGGTACTGGTTATTCTGAACCAGGTATGGGAGAATTATGGTATAATTGGCAAATGTTTGCATCCAATCCAGTAGCGCAAGGCGTTGCTAAAATGGGATGGTACTGGGCAGGTAATCCAAATTTAAAACCTGAAACATCTAAAAATATCGACATTAGCTTTGAAGGAGAAGGTAAAAATGATTACGCTCGCATTGGTGTTTTCCAAAACCGTATTCGTAACTATATGTCCGTATACTTTACAGGAGAATTACAAGACTGGGCACCACAATTATCAAATCAAGATAAATGGATGCAAGCACCAGATTTAATTTATAGCTTTAAAAATATTGGCAAAGCAAAAATTACTGGCTTGCAGTTAGAATGGAAACATAAATTTGGTTCTAAATGGAACACTCGTTTCGGATGGACTCGCTTGCAAGCGTTGAATCAATCTGATCCAACAATGCCTGCTCACTTATTGGACCGTCCAACTAACAAAATCGATTTCGGTATTACTTATGAAACTAAGAAGTGGAATGCACAAGTATGGGCAGACTATTACCATAAAATGTTAGATAGTAATACACAAAAAAATCGTTCTAACTACTGGATTAGTGGTATTGATTCTGATAGTGCTATCTATAATGTATCTAATGAGTATGAAGAGAAATCATTTGGTACATGGAACGCCATGGTACAACGTAAGTTTGGCAATGATTCCTTAGTTTACTTTGGGGTTAATAATATCTTTGACCATCGTGATGATGACAGAGCAACGCAATCTCGTGTATATCGTTTTGGTGTAAACCTTAAATTTGGTGCAGGCGGAGATAATAAAGCTCAAGATACGAAGGTACAAAATCCTACAGTAACAAATGGTATAAATGGTACAACTCCTATTACAAAAGTTCATGTCGATAAAGCTATAGCTACTGTGAATGGCGATGATATGGGACGTGAGCATCAATTCTTAGAAAGACCATTTGACACCAAGAAAGAAAAAGGAACTGAATTTATTGGCGATTATCGTGCACGCTTAATGGCACATGGTGGTTCTGAACGCCCACAATCCCTGTACACAAGTAGCTCTTATGTAGGAAATGCTGAATATAACTTAAAAGACCAAAAAGAACATGGTCTAGAACAACGTATTCGTTTTGGCGTAGATGCAAGAATCAATGACAATACAAATGTAAAAGTTCTTGCTAGTGCTAGTGGAAATCACTCTGTAGATACAACTTCCACTACAGTTCAATCTAAAGGTCTGAATAAACAACGATTGGAAAACTTGGACGTAACAAATTCTAATGGACGTTGGGATTTCTCTATTGGTCGTCTAAATGAATCCATGGGCACAACAGGATACTGGTTCAATAAAACATTTGATGGCATTCGTGCTGTTTGGACGGACCAACGTAATCAATTCCGTACTGGTATCGGATCTTTCAAAGCAAGCACTGGTATTACAGACTCTGCGTATAGCCATAGCACATACTCTTCATACTTCAGAGCTCCGACATTAGAAGAATTTATTGGTTTAAATCACTTATATCCATACGATGCAGATAAAGCAATGTATGCTGATAAATGGGGCGTTGTAGATAAAGTAGATGGTAAGATTGTTCCAGGTGAAGGATCACCAATGGATATATATCTAAAAGAATTCAAAGGTAAAAATGAAAATATATACTTTGCTGAACAATTAGCTGATGTAGATGCATCTATGCCAAATGCTACAGACGCAGAAAAAGATGCTAAAAAAGTTGAAATCATTCAACGTATGGCTAAGATTTTGAATGAGGCGTATCCGGAGCTCGTTAAAGATAAATACATATCATACAGAATGGAAAAAGAGCCAGAAACTATGCTAATGTTCTATGAAGTAGAAGACGCTAATCACAATACAGCTTTACTACAAATGAAAATGAACGATTATAGTCCTAACATTACGTATAGTGAAGACAAAATCCGTCCTAATGATTCTGATGCTGA
>CAUVRW010000100.1:0-4764 GCA_963554425.1 uncultured Veillonella sp. | reverse complement strand
ACCGCCTACATCCATGACAGAAACGTATGTAGCATTGAAGTTATTCATTGATAACTGTAGATGGCGCGATGTACCATTCTATCTTCGTACAGGAAAACGATTGCCGAAAAAATCCAGTGAAATTGCTATCACGTTTAAACCAATTCCTCATTCTATTTTTAAACCGTTCCATGCGAAAGACTTTAACCAAAACGTATTGGTTCTTCGCATGCAACCAAATGAAGGAATGGGATTGTCCTTAGAGGTAAAATCTCCAGGATCGAAATTAAGTGTCAATACGTTAGAAATGGACTTTTCTTATAGCAATTCTAAGGAATTAGCAGATATTCCAGATGCTTATGAAAGATTGATTTTAGATGGTTTATTAGGAGACCAAACATTATTCGTTCGCAACGATGCGGTAGAAAAATCTTGGCGTTTATTTAAGCCATTGATTGAGGCATGGGAACGAAATGATGAAGAAACACCGTTATGCTTCTATCCAGCTTTCAGTGAGGGCCCAAAAGAGGCAGAAGAGTTATTAGAAGGAGGATCTTGGTCGTGGCGAGAGATATAATTCATGCATTTCCTACAGGAGATGACGTGGCGAAAGCAGTGGCCGATCGTTTTTTAACTTATACAAACGAATGCATTGCAGAAACGGGTGCTTGCGTGGTGGCTGTATCTGGAGGGACTACACCAAATGCATTGTTTTCGTTGCTCGATTCTGATGAGTATACAAATCGTATCGATTGGGAGCATATTTTCTTCCTTTGGGTAGATGAACGATTTGTGCCACAGTCGAATCCAGATAACAATTTTGGCCGTGCAAAAGATCGCTTATTTGGAAATATTATGGGAGCTGCTCACTATTATCCAGTACCAACGAATAATGGTACTGTGGAGGAAGCAGCAGATAAATATGAACAAGAAGTAAAAATGGTCTTGAAGCGCACAGAAAAGGAATCCATAGATTTAGTCTTACTAGGCTTAGGTGATGATGGACATACAGCGTCCCTATTCCCTAAATCGGAAGCTTTGTATAAACGTGATCGTATGGTAGTGGCTGTGAAAGATGGCAAAGTATGGGAACGTGTGACATTGACATTCCCAATGCTGGTGAATGCGAAATCTGTGTGGTTCACGGTGGTAGGTGCTTCCAAAGAGGCGGCCTTAGCTCGTGTGCTTCGCCAACGTAAAGAATATGAAGAATATTCTTGGGAAGATCGAGTAGACCATTGTTTACCAGGTGCTGTTTTAACCCATGACCCAGTGGAATGGTATGTAGATGAGGCAGCTCATAAGAATTAGTTGATGTGAAATATGAGGTGATAAGCATGTTTAATTTTGGTACACAAGAGTTATTTCTTATTTTAATTATTGCCCTTGTTATCTTTGGACCTAAAAAATTACCTGAAATTGGTAAGGCCATCGGTAAAGGGATTAATGAATTTAAAGATGCTGTTAGTGGCGATAAAAAAGTAGCTAAAGAAGAACCTGCAAAAGCGGAAACCATTGATGTAGAAGCTGGTGCTACTAATAGTCATAAACAAAATAATTAGGATGTGCTATAATGAATTTAGTCATATTTCTGCTCCTTATGTAGGGGCTAAAAATAGTCATAAACAAAATAATTAGGAGGAACTATGTGTAAAGATTGTGGTTGTGGTAGCACGGGTAATGTGACTACAAAATTATTTCACGTGCCAGGCATGATGTGCGGGAACTGTGAAAACACTGTAAATGGGGCCGTTCGTGGGTTGCCAGGCGTATTAGAATCTACAGTAGATTTGAAAACAAAAGAAGTGCGTATTCGCTTTGACCATACAAAAACGGATGAAGCGGCCATTCGCGCAGCCATTGATGAAACAGGTTTTGAAGTGGAATCTGTGAAAGATTATGTTCATGAGCATGGTGGTATTTTAGGGGCCATTAAGAAAATATTCAAATAGGCATACCTATCTGGTGATATGCCAGGTATATATTAGAATACGAAGAGGGGCTATCTGGATTGATTCCAAGATGGCCCTTTTGTAGGAGTAGCTATGATACGTAAATTTAATCAAAAAGAATACACCTGGGATGGAGTCGACACGTTGGTGTACAAGCAAGATAATAGCCCATTTAAAGATGTAACCCGTCAAGTTCTTTTCGATGGGGCTTGGGATATTCCATGTCAGTTTCGCTATTTTGAAGTGCAACCAGGTGGGTATAGTACTATGGAACGCCATGAGCATACGCATATGGTGATGATCTTCCGTGGAAAAGGCCAATGTTTAATGGGTGATACCATAGAAGATGTACAAGTAGGAGACATGATTGAAATCCCTAAGCTGATGGCTCACCAATTCCGGGCGAACCAAGGAGATCATTTAGGGTTTTTGTGCTTGGTCAATGTGGACCGAGATAAGGTACAAGTCATTACGCCAGAAGAACAAGCGGAAATGATGGAAAATCCAGTAATCGAGGAGTTTTTAAATAGCTAGTCAATCAATTTACATAAATCTATCCCACAAGTAAGAAACATAAGTGATGAGGGCTCAAGGCATCGAATGAGGATGTTAGGAGTTGCTGTCACTTATGTTTCTTTTGTTTTCTAATCAAGTCCAGGAGCACCATGTGCGTGCTAAATTTTGCACATAGAAATGTTATCTAAGAATGCATGATGAAGATAGTTTTTAATAGCTGTGATTTATAAACGGACAAATATATTATAAATTTACCATAATTATCTTTTATTTGATACGAAGATTTGCTATAATTGTAAAGTTCTCATTTTTTATAGAAAGTAGGTTACATATGAATTTTATTCGTAGTATCAATCGCTTGTTCAATGATTACTTAGCATGGATTGTGTTGGCTATGGCAGTCATCGCATTCTTAGTGCCAGAAGTATTCATGGGGGCAGCGAAACAAACAGTTCCTTTGTTACAGTTAGTTATGTTCAGCATGGGCTTAACGTTGACGGGAAAAGTATTCTTAGATGTGTTTAAACAACCGTGGCAAGTAATCTTGGTATCCTTGATTCAATTCTTGTGGATGCCACTAGCAGGTTGGTTAGTGGGTACCTTGTTTGGATTCCCACCTGAAATTGCGTTGGGCTTTATCCTATTGGGCGCTGCACCAGGTGGTACTGCCTCTAATGTAATGACATTCTTAGCAAATGGTAATGTGCCGTTGTCCGTATCTGCGACGACAGTATCCACTTTATTAGCACCAGTGTTAACACCGATTTTCATCGTTTTATATGCTGGACAAACAGTAGATATTGCATTCTGGCCAATGTTCATGTCCATTGTAAAAATCATTGCTGTGCCAATTGCATTGGGCATTATTGTGAACTATTTCATCGGTTCTCGCATTGAACCTGTGAAAGAAGTCTTGCCAACAGTAGGTGCCGTAGCGGTATTGATTATCCTAGCTGGCGTCACTGCCGTTAGCCGTGATAATATCTTAGCGCACGGTGTGATGATTTTCTTGGCTTGCTTAGTGCAAAACGTGAGTGGTTATGTAGTGACGTATTTCATTTGTCGTCTATTTGGTTCTAACGTACCAGATCGTCGTGCTATGCAAATCGAAGTGGCTATGCAAAACTCTGCGTTGGCAGCTAGCTTGGCGTTGAAACACTTTACACCACAAGCAGCCGTAGCAGGCGCAGTATTCTCTATTATCCATAACTTTACAGGATCTATCTTTGCGGGTATTTGTCGTCGCAATGATTCCAAAAGTAAGCACTAATCTTATAGTTAATGTGCTTTGGGTATTAGTATATTAGAAAATTACATATCTATTAGAAACGTCATGTACTTTCAGTGTCTGTTATAGGATGAAAGTATGTGGCGTTTTTTACTTAAATAATAAAATAAAAAGCAGATATGCGGTGTTATGGGATGGTTTATGTAAAATGCAAACTTTATGCTGAAGCGTGTCGCAATATACGACACATTGATGTATACTATGTATAAAGGAAGGTGATGGATATGGCACTAGCAAAGACAGGTAATGTAAATGTAAGAATTCAATTGCATATAAAACAACAAGCTGAAGAGATTCTTGAAACGATAGGAATTTCTAGAGCGGCAGCAATTGATATGTTTTACAGACAAATTATTTTAAATAATGGAATTCCGTTTCCCTTAACAATACCTAAAGAGCTACCGATACATGAGAATATGGATGAAAGCACATTTAATGACTTGATGGAAACAGGGTACTCGCAGGCAGTACGAGGGGAAACATATTCTGTTGCAGAAGTATTTGAAGAGCTAGAACGAGGCCTATAATGGAAACGTATAAGGTAAGAATTACGAAACAAGCAAAAAAGCATCTTATACTTATACGAGATTATATTGCCACAGGACTACAACAGCCTAGTATTGCAAAGGAATTAGTTGCACTAATAAGGGCAGAGATGTACGCATTAGAATATATGCCACATCGTATAAAGTGTATTGATGAACAACCATGGAGAGACTTAGGATTTAGAAAAATTAGAATAAAAAACTATTATGTTTATTTTTGGATTAATGAAAATGAAAAAGAAGTTGTCATTATCGCTGTAGTTTATGTAAGAATGGATCAAGCGAAACAATTAGAAATGCTGAGATAGATAATAATAAAGATATTATAAAAAAATATAAGACTGGCATTCTAAACGCGCAATTTGGAGCAATGAAGTGAATAAAAAAGAAATAAGTACTGATCTTTGGGTGTATGAACTGTTAAAGGAAGCAAAATTAGATAATAAATTTACACCACAAGGAAGTAGTATAAAAGAAATCCATG
>CAUVRW010000099.1:0-4769 GCA_963554425.1 uncultured Veillonella sp. | reverse complement strand
GGTTCTTGTTAAAATTGGAAAATCTTTATATGCCTCTGCTATTGGTTTCATACTATCCCTCTCAATTATATTTTTTGTCGTAGTACTGCTAAGGCAGTTTCTTCCACTTCTTCATGGCCAATACGATCAATCAATGGTCGTAACATGGACTCTACGATGATATGTTTTGCTTCATCTTCGTTAAAACCACGGCTCATAAGGTAAAATAATTTAGCTTGATCTAATTGACCAGCACTGGATGCGTGATTACCAGATACATTATCTTCTTTACATAATAACAATGGTAAAGAGATAGATTTAACTTGTGGCGTTAATAGTAAACATGTATCCTCTTCTGCACCTTCAGATGCCAAGCTACCACGCAAGAAATCTAAAGTACCACGGAATGATTTTTTAGAAGAACCATTCAATGCACCTAAGTTATTAATATTACTGATTGTTTTTCTACCGATATGTTTCATTAACATGGCGATATCAAATACTTGCGTACCAGTACCGCAGTAGCCTAAATCATGTTCCACTTCTGCGTAGTCTCCTACTAAGTCTTCTTGATAATTCAAGAAGTTTTCAGATCCACCCAACTCAATGTTGATGAACTCTACATGACCAGACTCTTCTACTCGTGTATAACGATGTTCAAATTGCTGCACTTTACCAGTTAACAATTGAACTTTTTTGAATACTACAGACGCCCCTGTGTGAGATACGATTTCTGAAAGTAATCCTACATGTCCATCAGTTGCTTCACCTTTCAAGCAAAGCGTTAACTCTAAGGTAGAGTCTTTTTCAGCCTCGATTTGTAAGCGAGTTCTTTCACTCACGGCACCTTGCACATCAATAACAATAGTCAAGGCTTCTTTAGAACCCGCTGGCACTTGAATATGATAGCCATGTGTAAAGTGATGAGATGCATCCCGCAACGCACCAGCATGAACCCCTTCATAAGAAGGTTCTAATACTTCTTTATTTGTAATATCTGTGACAATGTGCTTGGAGCCTTCTACGGTCACCGTTGCCGGTTCTGTACCAGCCCATACATTGCCTTCTGTATGATTTACCTTTAACCAACGGAAGGTCGGTCTAGGCAATTCATTAAAATGTAATGTGTTGCTCATCCTAACCTCCTAACCGATAGAACCTTCAAGTTCTAAGGTAATTAAATTATTCATTTCTACAGCGTATTCCAATGGTAATTCTTTAGAAATTGGTTCTACGAAACCACGAACAAGCATAGCTCTTGCTTCTTCTTCACTAATACCACGAGTCATTAAGTAGAAAATAGCCTCATCGGAAATACGACCAATTTTTGCTTCGTGTCCTAAATCGACATTGTCATTTTCAATCGTAATAGATGGAATTGTATCAGATTGAGATTCTTGGTCTAACATCAAGGACTCACAAGATACAGTTGCTTTAGAATGGTCTGCATTTTTACCGATGTTTAATACACCACGATAAATTGCTGTACCACCGCTTTTAGAAATAGACTTGGAGTTAACATTACTTGTTGTATGTGGTGCCGCATGAATTACTTTTGCCCCTGTATCTAAATATTGGCCTTCACCAGCAAATGTAACACCTGTAAATTCACAGTGTGCCCCTTCACCAGCCAAGATACTCATTGGATACAAGCAAGATACAGCAGAACCGAAGGATCCGGATACCCACTCGATGGTACCATTTTTACCTACTCGACTACGTTTTGTATTCAAGTTGTACATATTTTTGGACCAGTTTTCGATAGTAGAATAACGCAAAGTAGCATTATCTTTTACGAATAACTCAACACAACCAGCATGTAAGTTAGCTACATTGTATTTTGGAGCAGAACAACCTTCAATGAAGTGTGCTTTTGCTCCTTCTTCTACGATAATCAACGTATGTTCAAACTGACCTGCTCCTGGCGCATTCAATCGGAAGTAAGACTGTAATGGAATATCTACAGTCACTCCTTTTGGCACATATACGAAGGAACCGCCAGACCATACTGCACCATGTAAAGCTGCAAATTTATGATCTGTAGGTGGCACCAATGTCATAAAGTATTGTTTTACAATATCTTCATGTTCATGCAATGCAGTTTGCATATCTGTATATACAACGCCTTGACGAATCAAGTCTTCTTGAATACTGTGATATACAACCTCAGAGTCATATTGAGCGCCTACACCAGCCAAAGAAGTTTTTTCAGCTTCTTGGATACCAAGACGGTCAAATGTCTCTTTAATATCTTCTGGAACTTCGTTCCAGTCTTCTTTCATATCAATTTTTGGTTTTACATAGGTCACGATATCCGCCATATTTAAAGCGCTAATATCAGGTACCCAATTAGGAACATCTAATTGATTGTAAATTTCAAGGGATTTTAAACGGAAATCCAACATCCATTGTGGTTCATTTTTATTAGCCCACATTTCACGAATGATATCTTCTGTTAAACCAGCTTCTGATTTATAGGAGAATTCAAATTCATTACGAATGTCATAGACGCCGCGATCCATCTCCTCAATTTGAGTTTTCTTTCTCGCTTCCATGAGATCCTCCTATGCTAAATTCTTATATGCATCGTAGCCTTTTTCTTCGATTTCACGAACTAGTTCAGGGCCACCAGTTTTTACAATACGACCATCGATTAAGATGTGTACGAAGTTTGGCTGTAATTTTTGAAGAATTTGATTGTGGTGAGTGATGATTAACACTGCGTTATCTTCATTGTGGAAACGGTTTACGCCTTCAGATACAATACGAACCGCATCTACGTCAAGACCAGAATCAGTTTCATCAAGAATAGCCAATTTAGGATTTAAAATGGACATTTGAAGAATTTCATTTTTCTTTCTTTCACCGCCGGAGAAACCTTCATTTACATAACGATTAGCATAAGATGTATCAAAGGATAATTCTTCCATTTTTGCTTTCAATTCTTTTTTGAAAGCCAAGGCGCGTACGTTTTCACCAGTAATAGTATTTTTAGCTGTACGAATAAAGTTTTCTACTGTAATACCAGGTACAGAAATTGGATGTTGGAAAGACATGAAAATACCTTTTTTCGCACGATCGTTTACAGCTTCTTCTGTGATGTTTTCGCCATCGAATACGATGTAACCTTCTGTTACTTCATAAGCAGGATTGCCCATGATTACATTTGCCAATGTAGATTTACCAGCACCGTTTGTGCCCATTACTACATGGATCTCACCTTTATTAATTGTTAAATTGATGCCCTTTAAGATTTCTTTTTCTTCAATCGAGGCACGCACATTTTCTACGCGAAGTAATTCTGCCACGTATGTCACTCCTTATCAAATAAGCTACTATATACAAAAGAAGACTAGTTAGGTCTTAGAATGTGTCGAATACCGTAAAAAAACGGATTCCACCAAAGTGTAATCCGCTGTCATATTCATAGCATGAGAACGCCACTTTGGCTCAAATCTAAAATAGTAAATATACTATATGTATTATACCGTGTACAGACTTGGACCGCAAGCTAATTTCTACTATTTTACTATGAATTTGATGATAGTTTTGTATATCATCTATTCATCTATAGCATATTGAAACTTTAATTCTCTACCAAGAGACTCAACAATATTCATTATACTGAATTTTCTCAATATTGTAAATGCTATTCCCATATTTTTTTAGGGATTATAAACAACATTTGATATTGTCATAGCATACTATACTCTATACAAATAGACATATACTCCATTGTCTTATAAGCAATGACAGCTTCTTTAAAAACAAATACAGCATATGTCTATATAACCCTAAATACCTATCGCGACAGATAGTCCGCTATGTTTCTAATTATAAATTAGAAAAATCTAGTGTAGCGAAATAATCGTCTAATGTTTCTGCACGACGAATTTGTGTGACACTACCATCTTCGTGTAATAATAATTCAGCAGAACGCAATTTACCATTGTAATTGAATCCCATAGCATGACCATGAGCACCAGCATCATGAATCACAATACGATCGCCCATGTCAATTTTTGGTAATTGACGATCGATAGCAAACTTGTCATTATTTTCACATAAAGATCCAGTCACATCATACGTCATAGTTGCTGGTTCATTCTCTTTGCCCATCACCGTAATATGATGATAAGAGCCATACAACGCTGGACGCATCAAGTTAGCCATACATGCATCTAAACCAATGTAATGTTTGTAAATATCTTTTTTATGGATGGCAGTAGCTACCAAGTAACCATATGGTCCAGTAACCATACGACCACATTCATAAGCCAATTGAATTGGGCTATGACCAGTACCCACAATTAAACGATCATAAGCCTCTTTCACACCTGCACTTAATACTTTGTAATCCACTGGTGTTTGTTCAGGTTTATAGGCTACCCCAATACCACCACCAAGGTCAATGAAAGATACTTCTACACCCGTTTGTTCTTTTACTCGCAAAGCTAGATTGAACATCAATTCAGCAGTGCCTACTAATCCATCAATATCTAGTTCGTTGGATACCACCATCGTATGCAAACCGAAGTTAGTAATACCTTTTCCCTTTAAGTATGTAATAGCCTCAATAATTTGTGCCTCAGTCATACCATACTTTGCTTCTTCTGGAAGACCGATAATTGTATTACCGCCTTCTTTTAAAGAACCTGGGTTGTAACGGAAGCAGAAACGTTCTGGTAATGTACCATGCTCTTCTAAATACGCAATATGCGTAATATCATCCAAGTTGATGATGGCTCCTAAATCCATAGCTTTTTTGTATTCTTCGTAAGGAGTATCAT
>CAUVRW010000098.1:0-4839 GCA_963554425.1 uncultured Veillonella sp. | reverse complement strand
TTGAGATGAGCCTAACGCTAGCTGCACGTTGGTGGCTCTTCTTTTGTTGTTTTTAGTATAGCATAGTTTGTAACAGAATAAAAGTAGAGTTTCTTGTGTGGCATAATTTAGGGAATAATGGAATGACCTAGGGTGGCTTTGTATTACTAGGGCTCTTAGAATTTGTGTTTGACCTTATATGGTGTTGCTAGTATAGTAGATAGAGATAGATACGATTCATAGGGCGCTGTGGAGTGCCTTTTATATACGGAGATAAAGGAGTAAGTCATGATATATCAAAATATTGCTATAGATTATACACAGTTTCGGTATCCGAAAGCGGTAGAGAGTGCTCTTGAGTTTTTGAAAGCGCATGATTTCACGACGTTTGCAGGTGGGCGTTATCCGATTGAGGGTGACTTGATGTATGCCAATGTGGATATTGTGAACACAAGGGTCTATGAGGAGACGAAGATTGAAGGGCACAAGGATTACATGGATGTGCAATTTCTAGTAGCTGGAGAAGAGCAAATGGAGATTCTCATTCGTCAAACTTTTCCGGACGTGGTTGAGGCTTTTGATGACAAGGATTGTTACTTTTACGATCCTACAGAAAGTGGCACGGTAAAAATTGATGTACGCCCAGGGGATTATTGTATTTTTTATCCTGGAGAATTGCATCGCACCTTGATTGCACCGAATGAGGTACAAGAAATTCGCAAGGTCGTGGTAAAGATTCATAAAAGCCTATTAGCCGAGTAAGATTAGGCGTTAATAGGGTGTAGTGATGATGATAATTAGATATTCCGTAGATCGGTAATAATTTGTAAGGGTTGTAAAAGGAGGGACTATGAACGCATATGTAATGAAAGGTATGTTACTAATTGCATTAGGCGCCGTTCTATGGGGCTTTTCTGGAATGTGCTCACAATTTGTGCAACAACAGCGGATGATGTCAGCAGAATGGGTAGTAGCTATGCGCCTTGTCATTGCTGGTGTGATTACGGTAGTAGCGGCCTTTTACCAAGGAAGAGCTTCTATTTTTAAGGTTTTTTCTGACTGGAAAGATACATTGCGGTTGGTTATATTTGGGGTCCTTGGTATGTGGATGTGCCAATACACCTATTTTAAAGCGATTGCCTATGCAGGGGCAGGGATTGCGACGGTCTTACAATATGTAGGTCCTGCATTGATTATTTTATACATCTCTATTACACGGTTAACGTTGCCAAGGGTGGCAGAAGTAGTCAGTGTAGTACTAGCTACGGTGGGGACGGCGATTATTGCTTTGCAAGGTGTGTGGGATATATCAGCGTTAGATGATACACTTCTGACTTGGGGGATGCTATCTGCTGTAGCAGTTGGTATCTATACGCTGCAACCAGTGCCACTATTGAAAAAGTATGGTACGGCACCTATCGTGGGCTTTGGCATGCTTATCGGAGGGGCCTTTGCGTGGATAGCTACACAACCGAGTTCCGAAGGAATTGTATGGGACTTGTGGGCTCACGGAGGTTTCTGGAGTATCATTATTTTCGGTACCGTAGTATCCTTTAACGCCTATTTAGAAGGCGTACGCCGTGTAGGTGCGATTACGGGATCCATACTTTCCTCCATCGAGCCCATTTCGGCAGCAGTATTGGCGTGGTTGCTGTTGGGTAATCAGTTTTCCCAATGGGATGTGATCGGTATGACGTTAATCATCATTACAATTTTTATTTTGGCTTGGGATAAGCGTCGAGCTACAAATAAAAGTTGACCGAATCTATAATTCGTGGTAGAACTAATAAATACAGAATGAAGGGTACAGATACTTGTAAAAGTAGCTGTACCTTATTAGTAAGTGGGGGCATCTTAAAGCCTGTATAGGGTAGATAGATACGTTTCTCGAGGTTACGTGTAGGAGGAATAGATGGCACGAACGGTTGGTATTATTGGATTAGGATTGCTAGGGGCCTCTCTAGCAAAAGCATTACGAGCCTATACGACATATGATGTCATCGGTTACGCGCGGCGTCAGGAAATTTGCGACCTCGCCTTGGCTGATGGTTGTGTGTCACAGGCTTTCACAGCGGTGGAACCTGTTATCATGGGTGCGGATATTGTGGTCTTTGCCTTACCACCACAGACAAATAGTGAACTTTTTGTGAAAGTAGCCCATCTGTTTCAGGCGGGGCAAGTGGTGACCGATGTGTCCAGTGCGAAAGATGAATTTGCTCATGCCGTGTACGCTCATATCCCAGAGGGCGTGCACTTCGTGTCCGTGCATCCTATGGCAGGTTCTGAAAAAGGTGGCTATGAAGAAGGCCATAAAGACCTCTTTCAGAAAATGGGCTGGATTGTCCTAGAAGATGAGGAACAACCAGCATACGATGCTACCGTGGCACAGGAACTAGCCGATATGGGGCGTGCCGTAGGGTCTCGTATCGAATACGTGGACATGAAACGCCACGATGGGTGTTTGGCTATGGTGAGCCATATGCCGCATATGTTGGCATCCGTCATGATTACCGCCGTAGGTAATGATGAACTGGGAGATAAGCGCATGAGCTTGTCGGCGGGAGGCCTACGAGACAGCACTCGTACCGCCAGTGGTTTGCCGAGTATGTGGCAAGAAATTATCTACGGAAATCGTACGAATGTGTTGAAAGCTATTGAACAAATAGAACAAGAATTAGCTGCTGTAAAACAGTTGCTCCATGCAGATGACAATGGAGATAGTTTAGGGCAGTACTTGGAGCGAGCTAAACAGATACGAGACCGTTTGCCGAGTTTGACGATCGATAAGAACTAATATATTTGAAAGTGCAACCTCGCTCTTTATCCATGCCTACCCATCGATAAGAACTAATGTGCTTGAAAGTACAACCCAGGTACCTATCCATATCTTTGCTTAGTAGTGAAATAGCGTGAACGATGCATGTATTGCAATGTAATACGAGGGAAGGCTTTCAACATAGGCTATACGCATAGCCTGTGATATAATAACAATAGATGTTTGAATGAAACATGGCATATCTATGGGAGAACTTTCGGGATGGTCTTCTAAATGTGGAATAGTAAGAGATAGATATAAAAGACAAGCATAGAAAGGAGCGATAGTAAGATGGACACAGCACAAAGTATAGTGGATCAAGTGCTAGAGGAAGTACAAAATACGCCAGGTGTAGGAGTAGACAATCCCTCGGAAGTGGCGAATCAAGCGTTGCAAGACACATTGGTAGCGAGTGTAATCCCTGAGGAGTATTGGCCTGAGATTGTATCTTGGGTATCCGAAACGGGTTTAGATACAGTCTATTTAGACAGTCGTGACCGTATAGGTGCATGGTGGGCGTCTAAAGAAGTGCGCTCCATGGGGTATACCTTGAATTTTACGAAATGTGGCAAGGTACCTAGTGAATGGTTCCCTGTGGGTGAACATTGGAAAGAGGCAGAAGTGGAGGCGCGCTATCGCTTGGTAGCAAGCTGGGAATCTTTAGTGGAGAACGGCGCCTTAGAGAAAGTTGAATTAGAATGAAAGTAACAAAAAGCGTACCTTTATCGGTGGGGGCACTTAGTGTCCCTATCTTTATAGAATTATTTTTACTCATGTTATTGGGCAATGTGGACCAATTCATGCTCAGCCAGTATGCAGAAACGGCAGTGGCTGCCGTAGCCAATGCGAACCAGATTATCAATATTATCTTGTTTTTGCTCATTGTCATGAGTACAGCTACCACCATTTTAATCGCTCAATATTTGGGAGCTAAGCGTGCCGATAAAATTGATGAAGTATATACGATTAGCGTTGCCTTTCATACGGTGTTCAGTGTTATCGCAGGGGCTGTGGTCATTATCTTTCATCAAACTCTCTGCGAATGGCTTGGGGTACCTCCGGAGATTATAGAAGAAACCGCACTCTATTTAAATATCACCGCTGCCAGCATTCCTATTACGGGTATCTACATGACCTATGTAGCAGTGTTTCGGGGGCACTCCATGCCTCGTATCACCATGTGGATTGCCCTTGTCATGAACGTGGTCCATATTATTCTGAATTACGTACTTATCTACGGTTGGGGTTCCATCCCAAGCATGGGTGTCTTAGGCGCATCCGTATCGAGTGTGATTAGCAAGGCATTGGGACTGGGTCTTATCATCTGGTGTCATCAATCACTGTTGACAGCCCGTATGAAAGCAGAGTATCTTCGCCCATTCCGTTGGGAAACGCTACGACAATTGCTGTTTATTTCCGTACCATCCGGAGGGGAAACCTTGTCATACCAACTGTCACAGACAGTTATCATGAAAATGGTGAACCTCATGGGGCTCGTGGTGATTACAACAAAAGTATACGTATATATTATTGCTACTTTCTGCTATATGTATACAATTGCATTGGCCAATGCAGCACAAATCGTGGTAGGATTCCTCATGGGAGCTAAACGAGAAGAAGAAGTGTCCCGCCGTGTGTGGCTCACAACGGCAGCAGGCGTTTCCATTGGTGTCGGATTGAGTACCTTCTTTTATTTTGCCTGTGAACCAGTGATGCGACTTGTGACAGATAATCAGGAGATTATAGATCTGGCGAAAGCTGTGCTGTTTATTGAAATTTTCCTAGAAATTGGACGTGGTGCCAATATCGTATTGGTGCAATGTTTGCAAGCAGCAGGAGATATTCGGATTCCTATGTTTGTCGGCGTTTTTGGCATGTGGGCCTTTGCGGTGACTTTGTCCTACTACTTTGGTATCGTCCTTGGTTGGGGACTTGTAGGTGTGTGGATTGCCATGGCTATCGATGAGATTATACGAGCGATTATATTTGTGTGGCGGTGGCAGTCAAACAAATGGAGAGGTCGTTCGCTCATATCGGTTTAAATT